>NZ_JAHFPF010000251.1 GCF_023259385.1 Brevundimonas sp.
TACGGCTTCTGGCTGGACGACGCCTTCGCCTCAGGCGGGTCGGTCGGCTACGACCACAAGGTCATGGGCATCACCGCCCGCGGCGCCTGGGAGGCCGTGAAGCGGCACTTCCGCGAAGAGGGCAAGGACATCCAGTCCGAACCCTTCACCGTGGTCGGCGTCGGCGACATGTCGGGCGACGTGTTCGGCAACGGCATGCTGCTGTCCAAGGCGATCAAGCTGGTCGCCGCCTTCGACCACCGCGACATCTTCATCGATCCGACCCCGGATCCGGCGACGTCGTGGGTCGAGCGCGACCGCATGTTCAAGGTCCCGCGCTCGTCCTGGCAGGACTACGACAAGTCCAAGATCTCGGCCGGCGGCGGCGTCTTCCCGCGCTCGGCCAAGTCGATCGAACTGACCCCCGAGATCAAGGCGGCGCTCGACATCCAGGAGGACGTCCTGGATCCGGCGGCCCTGATGAAGGCCATCCTCAAGGCTCCGGCCGAGCTGCTCTACTTCGGCGGCATCGGCACCTATGTGAAGGCGCCGAACGAGACCGACGCCCAGGTCGGCGACAAGGCCAATGACGCCATCCGGGTCGACGGCGCCGAGGTGCGGGCCAAGGTCATCGGCGAAGGCGCCAACCTGGGCCTGACCCAGGCGGGCCGCATCGCCTTCGCGCGCAGCGGGGGCCGGATCAACACCGACGCCATCGACAACTCGGCCGGCGTCGACAGCTCCGACCACGAGGTCAACATCAAGATCCTGACCGGGGCCGCCATCGCCTCGGGCGCGCTGAAGCAGGAGGACCGTAACGCCCTCCTGGCCTCGATGACCGAAGAGGTCGGCCTCAAGGTTCTGGTCCACAACTACGACCAGACCCTCGCCCTGACCCTGCAGCAGGCCGAAGGCGCCGGCGCGCTGGATTCCCAGCAGCGCTTCATGCAGTGGCTGGGCTCCAAGGGTAAGCTGGACCGCAAGGTCGAAGGCCTGCCTGACGATCTCAAGCTCGCCGAGATGAAGGCCTCCGGCCAGCCGCTGTCGCGGCCGGAACTGGCGGTGCTGACCGCCTATTCCAAGCTGGAGCTGTTCGACGAGATCGTCGCCTCGGGCGCGCCCGACGACGCCTTCTTCAAACAGACCCTGGTCCGCTACTTCCCCGGTCCGCTGGCGAAGTTCGAGGCCGACATGCAGCGGCACCGCCTGAAGCGCGAGATCATCTCGACCATCCTGTCGAACGAGATCGTCAACATGTGCGGCCCTACCTTCCCGGAACGCCTGCGCCTGTCGGCCCAGTGCGACACCGGGGCCATGGTCATCGCCTTCGAGGCGGCGCGCCAGATCTTCCGCCTCGACCAGGCGTGGGACGCGGTTTCGGCGCTGGACGGCAAGATCCCGGCCGAGGCCCAGACCGCCCTCTATCAGGAAATCTCCACCGTCCTGCGCCGCCAGACCTTCTGGCTGGCCAAGCGGGCGGCGCGCGAGGGCGCGACCGTGGACGGCTTGATCGCCGCCTACCGTCCGGCCGCCGACGCCCTGCGTTCGGCCGGCGGCTCCGTCCTCAGCCGTTTCGAGGAAGGCCGTCTGGAGGCCCGAGTGCAAAGCTTCGTGGGTCTGGGCGCCTCCGAGGAAATGGCCCGCGACTTCGCCATGCTGCGTCCGCTGGTCGCCACCGCCGACATCGGCGACCTGGCCCGCGAGGCCGGCTGGCCGGAACCGGCCATGGCCATGCTCTACCACCAGGTGGGCGCGGCCTTCGATTTCGACCGCCTGCGCGCGGCGGCCGGAAACGTGCCGTCGGCGGACCACTTCGACCGGCTGGCCGTGCGCCGTCTGATCGAGGACCTGATGGCCGAGCAGATGACCCTGACCCGCGCCGTGGCCAAGGCCTCGAACGTCTCGGTCGGAGCCAGCGAGGCGGCGGCGGAGAAGGCGGTCGATGACTGGGTCGGCCCGCGCCAGGGCGCCGTCGAAGGCGTCCGCGCCTCCGTCGACGAGATCGAGGCCTCGGGCTCCGGCTGGACCTTCGCAAAGCTGACCATCGCCAATTCGGTCATCCGCGAGATCGCTTCGTCAGCAACCTGAAGAAGCGATTTGGGCGCTGCCCGCTCGCCGCGCGGCGGCTCGCTGCTTGAGCGCGCGCGGCATTCCCCTCCGGCTGGTCCGGAGGGGGTTTTGCGGCGCGTAGGCATTGGGGCGCCTCATCTGCTAGCGTGACGGGCTGAGGGAGAGGGCTGATGCCACGTAAGTTCCTGGTCGTCGTCGACGACAGCCCCGAATTCGAGGCGGCCCTGCGCTATGCGGCGCGGCGGGCCCGCTCGACCGGCGGCCGCGTCGTGATGCTGCGCGTCATCCCGCCCGCGGCTTCGGACGCCCATTGGGCCGGGGTGCGAGACGAGATCGAACGTCAGACCCGCGCGGAGGCTGAGGCCTCGCTGAACCGCTGGGCCGGGGAGGCCGCCGAACGCTCGGGCGCCACGCCGGTGCTGGTGATCGAGCGCGGCGAACCGCAGGCCTGCATCCGCAAGGTCGTCGGCGAGGACGCGGACATCAAGATCCTCGTCCTTGCGGCGGGGGAGGGCGGTCGCGGCCCCGGTCCGCTGGTCGCCGCCGTGGTCAAGCAGGGCGCCGCCTTCACCGGCCGCAAACTGCCCGTCACCATCGTCCCCGGCGAACTGACCGAGAACGACATCGAGGACCTGGCTTGAAAATCTCCCTCCCCCTCGTGGGGAGGGATGTCGGCGCGTCAGCGACGACAGGGTGGGGCTCGTGTCCGAGCGCTCGGTTCCCCAGCCGTCCCGCTTCGCGGTCCACCCTCCCCAGAAGGGGAGGGAGAAGGCCCGGCCCTTGAACCGCCGCCCCGGCGAGCGCACTTACGCCCCATGTTCATCCAGACCGAACCGACGCCGAACCCCAACGTCCTGAAATTCCTGCCGGGCCGCGACGTATCGAGTGATCCGCGCGACTTCGTGAACCGGGAAGAGGCCGCCGCCTCGCCCCTGGCCGAAGCCCTGTTCGAGCTCGACGGCGTGACCGGGGTCTTCTTCGGCTACGACTATGTCTCCGTGACCCGCGAGGCGCAGGGGCTGGAGTGGGCGCAGATGAAGGCGCCGATCCTGGCCGCCATCATGGATCACTTCGTTTCGGGCGCGCCCCTGCTGCGCGGCGGAGCCTTCTCCAGCGCCGATCCCGACGGCGAGGACACCGAGATCATCGCCGAGATCAAGCAGCTGCTGGACAGCCGCATCCGCCCGGCCGTGGCTCAGGACGGCGGCGACATCCTGTTCGACGCCTTCGACGAGGAGACCGGGGTCCTGTCCCTGCGCATGCGCGGCGCCTGCGCCGGCTGCCCCTCGTCCTCGGCCACGCTCAAGGCCGGGGTCGAGCAGATGATGAAGCACTATGTGCCCGAGGTGACCCGCGTCGAGCAGGTGATCTAGGCGGCTGTCAACGCGAGAGCCTTCGCTACCCTGAAGGCGACAAAACCGTTTTATTTCTCGTCACACGCGACACTCTCCGGCATTCTGATGCGATGCCCCGGTTTGAAAGCGACCATGACGCCCGACGTCTCGGCGAGGCCCTCGCGGCCCTGCGCCGCGCGCGCGGTCTGAGCCAGGCCGAGGCCGGTGCGCGCGTCGGCATCACCAGCCAGGGCTGGGGCCTGTACGAGGCGGGCAAGCGGCCGGGCCTGTTCCGCCCCGACGTCCAGCGCCGCCTCACCGCCGCCGTCGACTCCACCCCCGAGGCCCTGGCGCTCAATCTCGCCGCGGCGGCGTCCGACGACCCGGCGGCTTCAGGGGTCGAAAGCCGCGCCCGCGCCTTCGTCGACGTTGCCCCCGCCGAGACCCGCCGTCTTCAGCTGTCGAGCGACGACCTTACCCCATGGGCCGCCTCGGGCGTGACCCTGGAGTATGCGCCAGGCCGCTGGCCGCGCCGCGACCAGGGCTGTGTGATCGACATGGCCGACGGCCGCCGCCTGGTCCGCCTCTACGAGCGGGCCGAGGGAGAGATGCTGGTGGTGCGCGGCGGACCGGGCGGCCTGTCGGCGGAGGAGCGCATTCCGCGGGCTGACACCCGCGCCGTGTCCGCGGTGGTCGCGCGGCTGGACCAGTAATGAAACTTTTTGATTGCAACTTGGGCGTGTCGATGAAACTGTTCGGTATAGAACAGGAGACTCGCCATGGCCCGAACCGCCGCCCCGGATCATATCGACGCCTATGTGGGCGCGCGGATCGGCCTCAGGCGCTCGGCCTTGGGCCTGTCGCAGGCGGCGCTGGCCCAGCGCATCGGGGTCAGCTTCCAGCAGGTGCAGAAATACGAGACCGGGCTGAACCGGATCTCGGCGTCGCGGCTGCACCGGGTGGCGGTGGTGCTGCGTTCGCCGGTCGACGCCTTCTTCCCGCCGATCGACGGTCATCCGTCCGGCGAGATCGATGTGCTCCGCACCCTGAGCGCGACCGTCGACGGACGAACGGTCGCGAACGATTTTCCGCGCATCGCCGACCGGGCCGTGCGGCAGGCGGTGGCGCGCATCGTGGCGGCGCTGGCGCCCGCCTCCTGACCGGAGCGGCGGCGTGAGGGTCCTCGTCATCGATACGGCGTTGGGCCTGTGCACCGCCGGGGTGTTCGAGGTGGGCGACACGGTGCGGACGCTGGGCCTGCGTTCGGAGGTCATGCTCAAGGGCCATTCCGAACGGCTGGGCGGCCTGGCCCGCGATGCGGTCGCCGAGGCCGGCGGCTTCGACGTCGTCGACCGGATCGGCGTGACCGTGGGCCCGGGCTCCTTCACCGGCCTGCGCGTCGGCCTCGCCTTCGCGCAAGGACTGGGCGCGGCGTTGAACCGTCCCGTGGTCGGGGTCTCGACCCTTGATGCATTGGCGGCGTCCGCGAGCGCGCCCGACATCGCCGCCCTGATCGACGCCCGCCGGGGGCAGGTCTACGCCCGCATCTGGCGCGGCGGCGTCGCAGAAGGCCCGCCCGAGGCCCTGTCGCTGGAACAGGCCGCCGAACGGGTGAGCGGCCTCGCCGCCGGCGCTGTCCTGGTCGGATCCGGCGCGGTCCT
>NZ_JAHFPF010000252.1 GCF_023259385.1 Brevundimonas sp.
TGCCAGTCGACCCAGTTGCGCGGCTTCAGGACCCAGTGGTTCTCGTCCGGCACATGCACGAAGCGGCTTTCGATGCCCCGCCTTTGCAGCGCCGAGAAGGTCCCCAGCCCCTGTTCCACCGGCACGCGGAAGTCGCGCGAGCCGTGCAGCACCAGCATGGGCTTGGACCAGTCGCCCACGTAGGTGTTGGGGCTGAAGGCGCGGTACAGCTCCGGCTTCTCCCATGAGGCGCCGCCGAACTCGGAACTGAAGTTGCCGATGTCCATGGCGTTCATCAGCTGGCCCACGTCGAACACGCCCGCGTGGTTGACCAGGCAGTCCCACGGCCCGTTCCAGCGTCCGGCGATCAGGTTGACCATGTAGCCGCCGTAGGAGGCGCCCAGGGCGCAGGCGCGTCCGCCGTCCATCCAGCCGTTGCGGTCCAGGGCGGTCTGCCAGCCCTTCTGCAGGTCCTCCAGCGGGCGGTCGCCCCAGTGGTCGTTGATGGCGTCGGTGAAGGCCTGGCCGAAGCCCGGCGAGCCGTGGAAATTGACCATCACCACCCCGTACCCGGCGCCGGTGTAGATCTGCGGGTTCCAGCGGTAGCTCCAGCCGTCGGTCCAGGGCGACTTGGGGCCGCCGTGGATCAGATAGACGACCGGATAGCGGCGGCCCTCGACAAAGCCTGCGGGTTTGAAGGTCCAGCCCTGCACCGCCTCGCCGTTCCAGCCGGGGAAGCTGAAGCTTTCGCCCGCCGGCAGGTCGGTCCCGGCCAGCAGGTCGGCGTTGTGGCGGGTCAGGGGCGTCAGGCCGTCGCGGCCGGCCTCGACGATCTGGGACGGGCCGGTGAAGGTCTCGCGCGCCAGCACCAGCCGATCACCCGCCGCGTCGAAGCCCGACACCGTGCCCTGGTCGGTGATCGCCCGGACCGCGCCGGTGCGGGCGTTGATCTCGAACAGCTTCTGCTGGCCGTTCTCGGCGGCGAGCACGTACAGCGCCTGACGGTCGGGCCGCCAGCGCAGGCCCGCGGCGCCGCGATCCCAGTCGGCGGCGACCGGCCTGGCGTTGGAGCCGTCGGCGTCGGCGATCATCAGGACAGGCTGGTCGCCGTAGACGTTCTCGCGCCGCCCGGCGAGCCAGGCGAGGCGGCGGCCGTCGGGCGAGAAGGTCGGGTTGGAATCGGGGGCGGTGTTGGCCTGGGTCAGGTTCACGGGCGCGCCGCCCGCGACCGGGACCATCCAGACGTCGGTGTTGTTGGTCAGGGCTTCGGTGCGGCCCTGGGTCTGGGTCTGGAAGACCAGCCGGGTCCCGTCGGGCGACAGGGTGAACTCGCTGTCGTCGCCCAACGGCCGCGAGGGCGTGTCGCCGTCCAGCCCGCTCATCAGGTCGCGCGGCGCCCCGGCGGCGAGGCCCGAGGCGTTGAGGGTCAGGGCGAACAGATGGCTGCGCCGCCCGTCATTCCAGCTGTCCCACGGCCGCAGCGGCAGGCGGTCATAGCCGCGCACGGTCGAGCCCGGCGCGGCCTGCGCCTTCAACCGGTCGCGCGTGCAGTCCAGGTCGGCGCAGTCGAGGAAGACCGGCAGGGCGACGATCAGGGTCCGGCCGTCCCCGGACAGGCGGAAGGCGGTGACGTCCACGGGCAGGGTGGTGACCTGGGTCGCGGCCTGGCCGTCGCGGTCCGCGCGCCAGACCTGGTTGGAGCCGCCGCGGCTGGACAGGAAATAGACGCTGTTCCCGTCCGGCGCCCAGCGGCCCGAGGCCGCGCCGCCGTCGGATGCGGCCAGCCGGCGCGAGGTCCCGTCGGCCTCGATCACCCACAGGGCGCCGACGCCGCGGTTGCCCGCCCAGTCGGTGGTGCGCAGGTTGTAGAGGACGCGGCGGCCGTCGGGCGACAGGCGGGGATCGGAAGCCCGCTCCATCATCGCGAGCTGGCCGGGGCTGAGCCCGCCGGCCGCCGTGGGCCGGGTCGAAGGCGCAGCGTCCGTCGCGGCCGGCGCCTTCGCGGGCGCCGGCGTCTGGGCCGATGTCTGGGCCGATGTCTGGGCCGAGGCCGGAACCGCGCCCGCGCCGAGCGCCAGCACCGCCGCGCCGACCAGAAGTTCCATCCGGATCGCCATCTTCACCCCTCCACGTCCAGCGCAAGAGGTAACACGCTTCCCGCCGCCGCCAAGCCGCTTGCCGTCCGCCCCGCGAGCGGCGACAACCGGCCTCGAATGACCGCCCCCGCCGCCGCCATGCCCGTTCGTCCCGCGCCGCACATCTGCGACGTGCTGATCGCCGAGCGCGCGCCCCGGCTGACGGCGTCGGCCTTCTGGCCGGTGGTGCGGCCGGTGCTGTACCGGCTGCTCAACTACCGCCAGGCCGTGCGCATGGCCGACGCGGTCCGGCCCCTCTCCGGCGCGGCGGCGCTGGACTATATGAGCGACCTGCTGGATCTGAAGGTCTCGGTGATGAACCCCGAGCGCATCCCGGCGACGGGGCGCTGCATCATCGTTGCCAACCATCCGACCGGCATCGCCGACGGGATCGCGGTGTTCGATGCGATCAAGACGCGGCGGCCGGACGCCATCTTCTTCGCCAACGCCGACGCCCTGCGGGTCTCGCCGCGGCTGGGCGAGACCGTCATCCCGGTGGAGTGGGTGGTCGACAAGCGCACCCGCGAGAAGACCCGCGAAACCCTGCAGGCCGCCAAGGCGGCCTTCGAGGCCGAACGCTGCGTGGTCATGTTCCCGGCCGGGCGGCTGGCGCGGATCGGCAAGGACGGCTCGGTGACCGATCCGGAGTGGGCCTCGACCGCCGCCTCCCTGGCGCGGAAATACGACGCCCCGGTGGTCCCGATCCATGTGGCCGGCCCCTATTCCCGTCTGTTCCACTGGTTCGACCAGGTGTCGCAGGAGCTGCGGGACATCACCCTGTTCCACGAGCTGCTGAACAAGCGGAAGAAGCCGTTCCAGCTGATGGTCGGCAAGCCGATCCTGGCCGCGCGCCTCGACATCGACGCGGGCAAGGCGACCTACGCCCTCAAGGCCTTCACCGAACGGGTCCTGCCCAGCCAGCCGGACGCCGACTTTGCCTGAGGCCGTCTTCACCCTGTCTGACGCGGACGCCACGACCCGGCTGGGCGCGGCGATCGCGCCCCTGCTGGCGCCGGGCGAGACGGTGCTGCTGTACGGGCCGCTGGGCATGGGCAAGTCGACGCTGGCGCGCGGCCTGATCCGGGCCCTGACCTCGCCCAACGAGGACGTGCCGTCGCCGACCTTCACCCTGGTGCAGTTCTACGAGAGCGATCCGCCGGTGGCGCATTTCGATCTCTACCGCCTGACCCGGCCGGAAGAGGCCGCCGAGATCGGGCTGGACGAGGCGCTGGACGAAGGCTGTGCGATCATCGAATGGCCCGAGCGGCTGGGCGAGGATCCCGACCCCTGGCTGGGACCGGACCGGCTGACGGTCATCCTGGCCGAGGACGGCGACGGCCGTCGGGCGTCGGTGTCCGGCGCCGGCGCCTGGGCCGAGAAACTGAAGGACCTGAATGTCTGACCGCGAAGCCCTTCGTCTCGAGTTCCTGAAAGCCGCCGGCCTTGCCGAGGCGGTGCGCGATCCGCTGCCCGGCGACGCCTCGACGCGGCGCTATGAGCGGCTGACCACGGCGGACGGGCGGTCGCTGATGCTGATGGACCAGCCGGCCAACGCCGAAAGCCCGCCGGCCGATCCGGCGTGGACGCCGGCGCAGCGGCTGGCCTCGGGCTGGAACGCCACCGCGCGGCTGTCGGCGGGCCGGATCGAGGCCTTCGCCGCCGTGGCCGACCACCTGCGGGCGCTGGGCCTGTCGGCGCCGGAGATCATCGCCGTCGACGCCGCCGCCGGACTGGCCGTGCTGGAGGATTTCGGCGACGCCCTGTTCGCCCGGGTCATCGAGGCGGGAGAGGCCGAGGAGCCGCTCTATCTGGCCGCGGTCGAGGCCCTGGCCGCCCTGCATGCGGTCGAGCCGCCGGTGCGACTGAGCGGGGCGGCGGGGGACTGGCCGCTGCTGGTCTATGACGAGACGGCGCTGCAGGGCGGGGCCGACCTGTTCGTCGAATGGATGCCGGCGCTGGACCCGGCCCTGAGCTTCGATGACGCCGCCGTCGCCGACTGGCGCGCGGCGTGGCGGCCGGTGGTCGAGCGCGGCGCGGCCGGGGCCACGGTCATGGCGCACCGGGACTATCACGCCGAGAACCTGATCCGGCTGCCGGACCGCGAGGGGGCGGCCATGGTCGGGATGATCGACTTCCAGGACGCCGTGCGCGCCCACCCGTCGTGGGATCTCCACTCCCTGCTGCAGGACGCCCGCCGCGACGTGTCGCCGGCGCTGGAGGCCAGGGCGCTGGATCACTATTTCAGCCTGCGTCCGGGCGTCGACCGGGCCGGCTTCATGCGCGACTACGCCGGACTGGCGGCGCTGAATGAGGCGCGCATTCTCGGCATCTTCGCCCGGCTGATCGTGCGCGACGGCAAGCCGCGCTACCGCGCCTTCATGCCGCGCATGTGGGCGCACCTGAACGCCAATCTGCAGAAGCCGGGGCTCGAGACCGTCCGCGCCTGGTTCGACGCCCACGTGCCGGAGGCCAGCCGCCGATGACCGCTCCGAAGACCGCGCCCAAGACCGCGATGGTGCTGGCCGCCGGTCTCGGCACGCGCATGCGCCCCCTGACCGACGACCGGCCCAAGGCCCTGGTCGAGGTGGCTGGACGCGCCCTGATCGACCATGTGCTGGACCGGCTCGCTGATGCGGGCGTGGAGAAGGCCGTGGTCAATGTCCACTGGTTCGCCGATCGGCTGGAAAGCCACCTCGCGGCGCGCGGGCGCGGACCGGAGATCGTCATCTCCGATGAGCGGGAAACCCTGCTGGAGACGGGCGGGGGTCTGAAGAAGGCCGCGCCGCTGCTGGGCGACGACCCGGTCTTCGTGGCCAATATCGACAGCGTCTGGCTGGATCGGGACGACGCCCTGAATCAACTCGCGCGGTTGTGGAATCCGTCAATCATGGATGCCGCGCTTCTTCTC
>NZ_JAHFPF010000023.1 GCF_023259385.1 Brevundimonas sp.
GATCGATCCCCGATAGGCGGGGTCGGCGAGCAGGGCCTTGGCTCGCCGGATCCGGTGATGGTTGATCAGCCGGTTGAAGTTGGGAAAGCCCAGGCCGGCGATGCACTGGGACACCCGGTATTCCGGCTCCCCCAGCCGCGCCGCGACGTCGGCGATCCGGAGGTCCGGCTCGGTGTGCAGCTCTTCCTCGCGGAGCAGGCGCTGAAGGCGTTCGGCCAGCCGCAGGTCCTCGGTCGTCGCGGCCCGCCGCGCGGTTCGCCCGTGGCTGTCCCGCTCCAGCGGATGGGTCACCCGGAACCAGATCGCAGCCCCGCACGCCCACAGTCCGGCGAAGGCGCAGGCGGCCTTGATCAGCTCGATCCGGTCGGCCTCCGCCTGCCCGCCCCCCGCGCTGCGCAGCCCCAGGATCGAGACGGCGACCAGCAGGGTGTAGACCGCCAGGAAGACGATCCGGAACCGCGTCTCGGACGTCGGAAGCCCAGGCCGGCGGCGGCTGAACGGCTCGACGAAGGTCAGCAGCAGGGCGGCGGACCCGCACAGCACATAGCTGTTCTCGGCGATCCCGGCGGCGGCGCTCCCGTTCGGCAGGAGGATGGCCGCCGCGCCGGAAAGCTGGATGATCAGCGCCACCACGCGCGGCCAGCGGGCGTCGTGCGGCTCGGCATCGAACAGGGCGCGCGTCAGCAGCCAGGCCCATCCGCAGGCCCCCACGCCGCCGACGGCGAAGACCGTCCCGGCGCCGCCGTCGAACAGCCGGCCCAGCACATAGCTCACGAAGGACAGGGCCGTGATCACGGCGTGGACGTGAAGCCGGTCCAGCGACCGCCACGACGACAGCAACCTGCCCCCCGGCGCGCTCTGCACTGTCAGCGTGGACATCCCGGCCCTTCCGAAACTCGCGGGATTGATGACCTGAAGCGACGGTCCCGTCCAGCGGGGCCGGTCCCGACGAAACAGGTTCTGGCCGAATTCCAAATCGGCGAGACGCCGTCCGCCCACGCCGCGAGCCTGCCGACGACCTCATGCGAGGCGTCATCGGGAGAGCCTATGTCGAACACCCCTTCACCCACGCCGGTCCGGAACGCGGCCGCGAAACTGCTGCGCTGGTCCGGCGTCCTCTGGTTCCTGGTCGCCGCCGTCGGCCAGATCGCCTTCATCGGCTTCATCCTGGTCTTCTACGGCGTCCGCACCGCGACCGGGAATTTCGCGGGCTGGAACGACAAGCCCCTGATCGACGGCTATGTCGAAGGCGACCACACCGGCAATCTGGTCTTCGCCGCCCACGTCCTGCTGGCCTCCGTCGTGACGCTCGCCGGCCTGATGCAACTGGTCCCGCGGATCCGCAGCCGGTTTCCAGCCCTGCACCGCTGGACCGGGCGATGCTTCCTGGTGATCGGCGGCTTCATGGCTCTGAGCGGCGTCTGGCTGGCGGTCGTGCGCGGCACCTATCTGTCGACCATTTCCGCCGTCGCCATCCTGATCAACGGCCTGCTGATCCTCGTCTTCGGAGGACTGGCCTGGCGTCACGCCGTCAAGCGGCGCTTCGAGACGCACCGCCGCTGGGCCATGCGCACCTTCATGGTGGTCAGCGGGGTCTGGTTCCTGCGGGTCGGGCTGATGGGCTGGGTCGTGGTCAACAAGGGGCCCGTCGGCATGACCAAGGACATGTCCGGCCCCGCCGACATCGTGCTGACCTTCGGCAGCTACCTGATCCCGCTGGCCCTGCTGGAGATCTATTTCGCCGCCTCCCGGACCGCCAATCCGGTCATGAAGACAGCCGTCGCCCTGCTGCTAGTCGCCGCCACGGCCTATACGGCGATCGGCGTGTTCGGCGCGATCGCCTTCATGTGGGCGCCCTATATGACCGGCTGAGCCGCCGTCACTGCGGCCGGGTCGCGGCCTGTTGGTCCCGCAACATCAGCTGGCCCACCTCGCCCGTCTGCTGGTTCAGCAGCTTGCGGTTCAGCTCGGCGTCATAGAGCGACTTCAGATAGGAGGCGTCCCATCCGGTCAGGCCCTCGACCTGACGGCCCGGTTCGAACAGGTTCAGCACGGTGTCGAAGGCCGCCGTCTCCGCCTCCGGATCAATCTGGGCCATCGCCACCATGCCGATGTAGTCGCCCAATTGCTGGAAGTTGAGGCCGGACGCGCGCGGCAGATCGATCACGATGAAGGCGCTGCGCAGATTATTGCGCAGGGTGGTCCGCAACCGGCTGTTCTCCTGCGGAATGACCGGCGCCCCGGGGTCCCCCGGCATTCGCACGGCGATCTGTCCGTCATCCGTCACCGGGATGCTGACGTGCCACCAGCGCACCGGCGCGCCCCCCTCCTGAAAGCGTTGCAGTTGGAACCCGCTTCGCGAGGCGCCGGCGTATCCGGGGCGGAAGGCCAGCGGGGCCGCCTCCACGAGGGCGCGCGCCATGGCGTCGCCGTCGTCGCTGGCCACGACCAGGATATTGGCCTTGCAGCCGGGCTCCCCGACCTCCAGCCCCGCCTCGAGCGCGACCGCCGACACCCGGTCGACGATGACCTGCGCCGCGTCGCGCCGAAGATTGGCGACCCCGACGCAGACCTTCCTGTGCCACCGGGCCGGCGCCCGACCGATCGGCGCGGCGATGACGCCTTCGACGAAGCTGTCGACCGTCTCCCTCAGGGTCCGGCTCTCGACGACGACCTCGTCCAGGGTCGTGGCCGGAGGATCCTGGACCGCGTCCTGCGGCGGCAGGCCCAGGGCCAGCGCGGCGGCGAAGGCGGTGACGAAGGCCATGTTCGGTGTCCAGCGTTCAGCGAGCGAGAATTTGGCAGTAAACAACCGGCGCGATCATCACGCCAGTCCTCTCGAGCACGCCCGCATCCGCCTTCCCTCGCCCGGCCAACCTGCCTAGGTTCGGGGGATCACTGGGCGGAGGGCTTCGGCATGAGACGGATCGGTCATCACACCATCCTGGCGGCGGTGTTCGCGACCCTGGCCCTGTCCGGCTGCGCCACCGCGCAGGAGGCGCCGACCGCGCCGCCGACGGCCTATGAGGCGGTCGATCCCTTCATCGGAACGGCGGGCAAGGGCCATACCTTCCCCGGCGCCGTCGCGCCGTTCGGCATGGTGCAGCTGAGCCCCGACACCGACTTCCGGCCCTTCCGCCAGGCCTACGACTGGGCCGCGGGCTACCGCTACGACGACCCGACCATCCTCGGTTTCTCGCACACCCATTTCTCGGGCACCGGCCACTCGGATCTCGGCGACGTGCTGCTCACCCCGATCTCGGGCGAGGTGCGCTGGGACGCGGGCGATCCGGCCCAGCCCGGTTCGGGCTACCGCTCGCGCTACAACAAGGCCTCCGAAGTCGCCGACCCCGGCTACTACGCCGTCAGCCTGACCGATTCCGGCGTCCGCGCCGAGCTGACCGCCGGCGTCCGCGTCGGCCTGCACCGCTACAGCTTCCCGCGCGCCCAGCCGGCCCGCATCCTGCTCGACTTCCGCCCGTCCATCTACGACTACCCGGGCAAGGTGCTGTGGTCGCGCATCCGGGTGCGTCCGGACGGCACGGTCACCGGCTTCCGCGAGACGCGCGGCTGGGCCCCCGGCCGCCAGCTCTATTTCGCCATGCGCTTCTCGCGCCCCATGGTCGGCTACCAGCTGCAGAACCGCGAGGAGAACATCCCCTACAACGGCTTCCGCCAGCCGGGCCGCGCCATGGACGACCGCGCCCAGGTCCAGGGCCGCGCGCTGGAGGCCGCCTTCGACTTCGGCTCGATCGCCGGACCGCTGCTGGTCAAGGTCGCGGTCTCCTCGGTCGATGAAGACGGCGCCATCCGCAACCTCGACAGCGAGGGCGGCGACTTCGATTTCAACGGCGTGCGCGCCCGCACCCGCACCGCCTGGGAAGAGGCGCTGGGCGCCGTCGACATCGAGGCCGCGCCCGAGATGCGCGCCGGCCTCTACACCGCCCTCTACCATTCGCTGATCGCGCCGTCGGTGCATGGCGACGCCGACGGCCGCTGGCGCGGACCGGACAACGCCGTCCACCAGTCCGACTTCACCGTCCACTCGACCTTCAGCCTGTGGGACACCTTCCGCGCCCAGCACCCGCTGCTGACCCTGGTCCAGCCCGACACCCGCAACGCGGCCATGATCAACTCCCTGATCGCCGCGCAGAAGGTCAGCCCCTACGGCATCCTGCCGGTCTGGTCGTTCGCGGGTCAGGAGACCTGGACCATGATCGGCTACCACGCCGTCCCGGTCATCGCCGACGCCTACCTGAAGGGCGTCGAGGACGTCGACGGCGAGGCGGCGCTCGACGCCATGGTCGCCAGCGCCAGCTACCGGCCCTACGGCGGGCTGGGCGACTACATGGACCTCGGCTACGTCCCCATCGACCGCGAGCCCGAGGCGGCGTCCAAGACCGTCGAATACGCCTATGACGACTGGACCATCGCCCGCATGGCCGAGCGGCTCGACCGCACGGATGTCCAGCGGACGTTCGACCGCCGCGCCGGCTTCTGGCGCAACACCTTCGACACCGAGACGGGCTTCGTCCGCGCCCGCCTGGCCGACGGCAGCTTCCGCACGCCCTTCGACCCGACCGCCATCAACTACGGCTCGGACTACACCGAGGGCAACGCCTGGCAGTATTCGTGGTTCGTGCCGCAGGACATGGCCGGACTGGTCACCGCCCTGGGCGGCGATCAGGCGGCGATCACCCGGCTGGACGCCATGTTCGACCACGACAACACCGGGCTGGACTACTCCCACGCCGAGGACATCGCGGGCCTGATCGGCCAGTACATCCACGGCAACGAGCCCAGCCACCACTCGGCCTACGCCTATGTCTTCGCCGGCGCCCCGTGGCGGACGCAGGCGCGGCTCAAGCAGATCATGGACAGCCAGTACCACTCGCGGCCCGATGGGCTGGCGGGCAATGACGACGTCGGCCAGATGTCGGCCTGGCTGATGTTCACGGCGCTGGGCTTCTATCCGGTCACCCCGGCCTCGGGCCAGTACGTCATCGGCCGTCCCTTCGTGTCGCGCGCCGCCCTCAACCTGCCCAACGGTCGCCGCTTCGTCATCTCGACCGAGGGCCTCTCGGACGAGAACCTCTACGTCCAGTCGGTCAGCCTGAACGGCCGCCCGCTGGACCGCACCTGGATCGGCCACGACGAGATCCAGGCCGGAGGCGAGCTCCACTTCGTCATGGGGACCGAGCCGAACCTGACATGGGGGACGACGGAGGCGGAGCGGCCGTATTCGATGAGCGCCCCCGGACGCTGATCCGTCACACAGGGCTAACCCCGCGTTCACCCTCGCCGTTCATAACGCCGCCGTCGATGGCCGCGCGTACAGGCGGCCAGGTGTGGAGTGTGCGTGTTGCGTAGCCGGACATGGACGACCTTTCGGGTCGCGATCCTCCTTGTGGCCCTGGCCAGTCTGGGGATGCTGGCGGTGCTGGCCGTGGTCGGTTCGGCCATCGACGCCCACCAGCGCGAGAAGGAACAGCATCTGGTCGAGCTGAGGGTGGCCGGCGCGCTGAAGGGCGTCACCGCCGACCTGACCGCCGGCACCATCTGGGACGAGGCGGTCCTGCGTCTGGTCGCCCATGACGCGGACTGGATCGACCATCACCTCGGCGCCTTCTTCGCGGTCCAGAGCGGCCACGCCGCGACCGCGGCCTATGACGACAAGGGCCGCCTGATCCGCGTCAGCCTCGCGGGCAAGGCGGCGGGCGCCGACCCGGCCCAGCCCTTCGCCCACGCCGCCGCGCCTCTCGTCACCGACGTCCGTAACCGCGCGGCCGTCCGGGACCGGTCCGCCGTCGACATGAAGGCCGTCCGCCTGCGTAGCGCCGTGATCGGCGTCGAGGGCCGGACCTGGCTCGCCGCGGCCTCGACCGTCGTGCGCCATACCGACGGGGGCCCGGTCCCCGCCGCGGATCCCATCATCGTCTCCTTCAAGCCCTTCGAGACGGTGGTGGAGCCGCTGGGAACCGAACTCGGCCTCAAGCAGGCCGCCTATCGCCCCGGCGCCGGCGCCCCGGCCCTGCGCGGCCACCAGACCGCCGTGGCGATCCGCGACATCGAGGGCCGGACCCTGGGCTGGATCGTCTGGACGCACGAGGCGCCGGGCGCCCGCATCCTGCGCGAGGCCGGCCCCCTGATGCTGATCCTGCTGGTCGCCACCCTGCTGGCCGCCGCCCTGCTGTTCCGCCGCGTCGCCGACGACGTGCGTCGCCTCAGCGAGAGCGAACAGGCCCTCGCTCAGGCTCTGGAGAAGGCCGAGGCCGGCAGCGCCGCCAAGTCCCGCTTCCTGTCCAACATCAGCCACGAGCTGCGCACCCCGCTGAACGGCGTCCTGGGCATGGCCCAGGTGATCGAGGACGACCTGCTGACCCCGCAGCAGCGCGACCGCATGGCCGTGCTCAAGGAGGCGGGCAAGGCCCAGCTGCGGCTGATCGAGAACCTGCTGGTCGCCATGCGGCTGCAGAACGAGGCGGTGGCCCTGCACCCCCGCCCCTTCAGTCCCGACCAGCTGCTGCGCCAAATGGCCACGGACTACCGCGGCGGCGCGACCGCCAAGGGGCTGAAGTTCAGGATCGAGGCCAAGGCTCCGACGTCCCGGCTCGGCGACGAGGGCCAGATCGCCCGCCTGGTCGAACCGCTCATCGACAACGCGGTCCGCTTCACCACCGACGGAACCGTCACCGTCCGCGCCCGCGAAACCCACAACGCCCTGATCTTCGAGATCGAAGACACCGGCCCGGGCATGGCGCCCGAGGTCGTCGCCGACCTGTTCACCGCCTTCAGCCAGGCCGACGAGTCCTCCACCCGCTCCACCGACGGCGCCGGCCTCGGCCTGGCCATCAGCCACGGCCTGACCACCGTCATGGGCGGTCGCCTTCAGGTCGAGAGCGAGCCCGGCAAGGGCAGCCTGTTCCGGGTCACCCTGCCGCTGCCGCACGCGGACGAGGCGGCGAACGACGAGGCGCAGGCCTAGGCCTTCACGAACCCGCGCAGCACGTTCGCCTCGGTGCTCAGCTGCAGCCGGTTCAGGTCCACCCGCTTCGGCTCGGCGAACAGGATGAAGTAGTATTTCATCTGCTCGGACCACCAGTAGCCGGGGCAGTTGTCGCCCTGCTCCATCGGCCGCGTCGTGATGTCCTTCAGCGAGGTGTAGCCATAGGCCGCCTTCGAGGTGGCCTTCATATTGCGGTAGTGGATGGCCGTCAGCGCGCGGTAGCGGTCGTCCCGGTCGCCCAGCCACAGGTTCAGGCAGGCGTCGGCGAACTCGGGCCGCAGGCCGGTGCCCTTGCCGCGCGGCGTGCGGGTGCGGACATCCGTCGATTCCGGGATGATGACGTACTGCTCCTGCATCTCGGTGTAGGTGGCCAGGAAGTCGTCCCCCGCCGCCTTCTGACCCACCTGCCCCAGCAGCCCGGCCAGATAGGCGCCCAGCACCGTCTGCGAATACGCGGTCGTCTCGGCGGTCTCATAGTCCACCATCGGGAACCACAGGCGGCCGTCGAACCGCTTGCCCTGGTGCGCGACCATGGCCCCCATGCACTCCTCGGCCCAGCGCTTCATGTCTGTGTCGCCGAACAGCTCCCAGCTGTCCCACAGGTATTCGTAGAAACTGTCCGCATAGACGTCGATCGAGGCGTTGCGGCTGATGAACAGCCCCGTCTCGGCGTGGATGTTGGCGGCCATCAGCCCCTTGTCGGAGCGCATGTCCAGCGCGTGCTTCATCGCCCGCTTGGCCGCGGCATAGTAGCGGCTGTCGCCGGTCAGCTGGCTCAGAACCCCGAACTCGGTCGCATAGGTGCCGATCTCGGCCAGGTTGGTCTCCGGGTCGCGCACCGCCCCGGTCTTCAGGTTCACATAGCGGTACGGCAGGCCGTGCGGCGAGGCGTCGAAGGCCTTCATCAGCCGGTCGGCCAGGTCCTTGGCCTTGTCCAGCAGCACCGGATCGCCGCACGCCAGGTGCGCCGAGATCAGGCCGCCGACCAGACGGATGTTGGTCTCGAACACCTGCGAATAGTCGTCGATGTCGAAGTTCAGGTTCGCCTTCACCCAGTCGACGCCGGCCTGGAACTCCTCGTCCAGTTCCATGATCCACAGGGTGTCCAGCGCCTCGACCAGCGACAGGCCCAGGTCATGGCCCTCGATGAAGAAGGAGCGCGCCGTGCCGGAGACCGGATTGATCTCGTCCCGGCCCCACGCCTTGTCGACATAGTGGTCCCAGGCCCATTTGAACTCGGCCTTCACATCGGCGCCCAGGGCGGCCCAGTCCTCGGACCGCCACCCGGATTGCGCGTTCGCGGGCAGGCCGCTCAGGCCGGCCAGGGCGGAGCCGCCCATCAGGGTCAGGGCGTAACGGCGATTCAGCGACTGGATCATGCCCCACCCTATCGCGGGCGGCGGGCGTCGCAACCGCTCAGCCGCGGACGATCCGTCCCTCCAGGCCCCGCACCGCCGCGATGAAGGCCTCCGGGACGGGCACGGCCTTACGCGACCCGTCCAGCGCGACGCACACATAGGTCAGGCCGACATCGGCCAGCAGTTCGTCGCCCCGGAAGATACCCACCCGCGGCTGGAACGAGCTGCGTCCGAACCGCTCGATCCGCGCGCCCAGCCGCAGCATCTCGTCGCAACGGGCCGACGCCCGGAAGTCCAGCTTCGCCCCGGCCGCGAACATGTCGATCCCCAGGCCCGTCGTCCCCTCATGCCCCGGCAGGCCGATCGCCCGGAAATACTCGGCCATCGCGACGTCGGCGTAGACGAGGTAGTTCGGATTGAAGACCACCCCCTGCATGTCCACCTCTGCCCAGCGCACGCGCAGGGGCTCGAAGAAGACGAAATCGGCGGGAGTCGAAGGGGTGTCGAAGGCGGGCATGGCGACAGGCTAGGCGGCTTCAGACCGTTAACGCAAGCAGGCCGCGCCGGACTCCGCCGCCGCCACTTGCGATTCGTTCGCACATACTCTAGACACCGCCCCGTCGCCTCCGGGCGGCCGTAAGCGTCTCACGTCAGACAACGCATCCCTCCCGGTCGCGGCCGGGGCAGCCGGATCTCCGGCGGATGCGACATGGCCGACGACCCTTTCCAACAGAGACGCTCAATGCACCCTTCCATCATCGTCTTCCGCCGCCTGCCGGCGCGCTACAACGCTGTCGTCCAGCCCCTGGTCCTCTCGGTCATCATGAGCGGAGTGGTCTCGGCCATAACGACACTGCGCGGCCTCGGCCTGTCGCCGGCGTTCCCGGCGACGTGGCTGCCCTCGTGGGGCCTGTCCTGGGTCGTGGCCTTCCCGGTCCTGCTGGCCATCCTGCCGGTCGTTCGCCGCATCGTCGGCTGGATGGTCGAACCCGGCGGCCGCTAGGGATTCGCGGCCATCATCCACGGCGGTTCCGGCATGGCCGCGCGGGCCTGGGCCTGGGCCCGGGTCCAGCGGTCATGCAGATCCTCGAAATAGGGATCGTCCACCTCGATCCGGCGCTCGTCGCCGCTGATCATGCCGCGGCGCAGGGTCAGCATGTCGAAGGGCGCGCCGACGCCGACATTGCTGCGCATCGTGGTCGAGAACGAGATCAGCCCCAGCTTCACCGCCTCGGCCAGCGGCGTGCTCCCGCGCAGGCCGCTGACCAGGATGGGCTTGCCGTATTTGGCCTCGCCGATCTGCATGAAGGGGGTGTCGGGCCCGCACTCGATGAAATTGCCCTGGCTGTAGATCAGATACAGCTGCATCGGCCCGCCGGCGATCTGGCCGCCCAGCAGCATCGAGGCCGAGGTGTTCAGGCTGTCCGCCTCCAGCGCCGGGGCGATCGACTGGCGCACGTTGCGCAGCGCGTGGCCCAGCAGTTGCGCGCAGCGGAACAGCGACGGGGCGTTCTCCAGCGTCTCGGGCTCTTCGCCGACGTTCAGGTGGACGCCCTCGCGAACCATGGCCAGCGCCGTCTGGGTCACCGACAGATTGCCCGCCGTGGCCACGGCCAAAACGCGCTCGCCTGGATGATCGACGACATGCAGCTTGCGATAGGACGAGATGTTGTCGACGCCCGCATTGGTGCGGGTGTCGGCGATCATCGCCAGCCCCTCATCAACCAGCAGGCCCACGCAGTAGGTCATTGGACGTGTCGTATCCCGCGAACGTCAGAATTCGCCCGACCGTAACAGATTCCCGCGACGTACGACCCCACGGCTACGCCTGCTGTTGGCCCTGTTGCATGTCCGCATCACGTACGGTCAGGCGGACCGCAAGCGTCTCTCCGCTCCCGCCGTAGCTGGCCCCGCGCACCGGGGCGGCGCCCAGATAGTCCAGGCCGGTGGCGATGCGGACGTAGCGCTCGGTCGGGCAGACGCCGTTGGCCGGATCGAAGCCGACCCAGCCCAGACCCTCGATCCAGGCCTCGGCCCAGGCGTGGGCGGCCTCCTGATCGGCCCGGTCGCGCCGCGCCAGATGGCCCGAGACATAGCGGGCGGGCACGCCCATCTGGCGGGCGCAGGCGATGAAGACATGGGCGTGGTCCTGGCAGACCCCCCGCCCCAGGGCCAGGACCTCGCTGGCGGTGTTCGTCGGCGTGGTCACTCCGACCTCGAACGCCACCGATCCATTGATGGCGGCCATCAGCCGGTGCATCCGGTCCAGCGGCGGATGGGCCTGGAACTCGGACGCGAAGACCGAGATCAGCTTGTCCCGTTTCGTCAGGTCCGTATCGCGCAGGAAGACCAGCGGCGACAGCCGCTCCTGGTCCGGCGGGATCACGCCCGCCGTGTCGCTGGTCACCACCTCGCCGGTCACCCGGATCGTCAGGCTCTTGGTCGGCTGCTCGGTATAGAGGGCGTGGACGATGTTGCCGAAGGCGTCCTCGGAGCGGCGCAGGCGGGCGTCCACGTCCGTCTCCACCTGCCAGTCGCGCACCGTCTGCGCCTCGCTGGAGCGCGGCGTCAGGCGCAGGGTCTGGATGATGAACCGGGCCGCCCGGTCGTAGGCGTAGGTCGTGGCGTGGTCGATCCGGATGCGCATCAGCTCAGGTACTGTTCGGTGATGGCCTGCCCCAGCCGACCGTTCTCGGCGAGGAAGCTCTGGATGTATTCGTGCAGGCCCGCCTGGAAGATGGTCTCGATCTTCGAGGTCTCGAAGGCCCGCATCCGCTCCGCCGCCAGCCGCTGGGCCGGACCGCGCCGGCCGTAGTCGCTGGCCAGCCGTTCGAGATAGCGCACGATCGAGGTCTGGCAGCTGGCCAGCGAACGCGGCATCTGCCGGTTCAGCACCAGCAGGTCCGCCACCAGCCACGGCTTGACCGAGTCCCGGTAGACCCAGCGATAGGCCGTCAGCGCCGAGACCTCGCGCAGCAGGGTCGTCCACTGGAAGTAATCCAGCTGCCCGCCCACCCGTTCGCCCTCGGGCAGCAGCAGGTGGTATTTCACGTCCAGCAGGCGGGCGGTGTTGTCGGCTCGCTCGATCGCCGCGCCCAGGCGCAGGAAATAGTAGCCGTCGTTGCGCAGCATGGTCCGCGAGGCCGCGCCCTCGACCGACAGGGTGACCGTCTTCACCCATTCCAGGAAGTGGCCGAAGTCGTCGCGGCGGGTCGGCTGCCCCTGCTCGGCCAGGCCGTTCCAGGCGCCGTTGATCGCCTCCCACAGCTCGACCGTCAGGGCGGTGCGCACCGAGCGCGCATTGGTCCGCGCCCGGGTGATGCAGGCGGTGATCGACGAGGCGTTGTCCGGCGCGAAGGCCAGGTACTCGCGCACCGACTTCTCCGTCGGCGACCGGCCCAACGCCTTGGGCGCCCCCGCCGAGGCCAGCGCGCTGGCCCACACCGTCTCGGCGTCTCCGTCGCCGCGGGTCGGAATGGCGGCCAGCCGGATGGTGGCCTCCAGGATTCGGGCGAGAAAGTCCGCCCGCTCGATATAGCGGCCGGTCCAGTACAGGCTGTCTGCGGTTCTCGAAAGCATCAGACGTCCAGCACCCAGGTGTCCTTGGTGCCGCCGCCCTGGCTGGAGTTGACCACCAGCGAGCCGGGCTTCAGCGCCACGCGCGTCAGGCCGCCGGGGGCCACCTTCACCCCCTCGGGGCTGGACAGCACGAACGGCCGCAGGTCGACGTGCCGCCCGTGCAGCTCGCCCTTGTCCAGCGTCGGCGCGGTCGACAGGGCCAGCGTCGGCTGGGCGATGAAGTCGTCGGGATCGTTGATCAGCTTCTTGCGGAAGGCCTCGATCTCTGTCTTCGACGCCGCCGGTCCGACCAGCATGCCGTAGCCGCCGGATCCCCCGACCTCCTTGACCACCAGGTCGCCCAGGTTGGCCAGCACATGCTTCAGCGCCTCAGGCTCGCGGCACCGCCAGGTCGGCACATTCTTCAGGATCGGCGCCTCGCCGGTGAAGAAGCGGATGATCTCCGGCATGTAGGTGTAGACGGCCTTGTCGTCGGCCACGCCGGTGCCGACCGCATTGGCCAGGGTCACCGTCCCCGCCTCATAAGCGGTCATCAGCCCGGGCACGCCCAGCGCCGAGTCCGGGCGGAAGGTCAGCGGATCCAGGAAGGCGTCGTCGATGCGGCGATAGACGACGTCGACCTGCTTGCGGCCCTCGGTCGTGCGCATGAAGACCCGGCCATCGTCGACGAACAGGTCGCGGCCCTCGACCAGTTCGACCCCCAGCTTGTCGGCCAGGAAGCTGTGCTCGTAATAGGCCGAGTTGAACGGTCCGGGCGTCAGCACCACGATGGTCGGGTCCGCCCCCGCCGCCTCGGGCGCGCAGGCCCGCAGGGACGCCAGCAGCATGTCGGCATAGGTCTCGACCGGCCGCACCGGATAGTCGGCGAACAGGTCGGGGAACAGCCGCATCATCATCTCGCGGTTCTCCAGCATGTAGGAGACCCCCGAAGGCGTGCGGCAGTTGTCCTCCAGCACGTAGAAGCCGTCCTCGCCCGTGCGCACCAGGTCGACGCCGGCGATCTGCACCCAGATGTCGCGCGGCGGGCGGCGGCCCTGCATCTCGGGCGCGTACTGCGGATTGGTCAGGATCAGCTCGGCCGGGACGATCCCCGCCTTGATGCACTCCTGAGCGCCATAGATGTCGGCCAGGAAGGCGTTGATCGCCGACACCCGCTGGATCAGCCCCTTCTCCAGCCCGGCCCATTCGGTCGCTCCGATGATCCGCGGCACCACGTCGAAGGGGATCAGCCGTTCGCTGGACTCGGCGTCGCCATAGACCGCGAAGGTGACCCCCATCCGCCGGAAGAACAGTTCCGCCTGGCGCGAGCGCGCCTGCAGCAGGCCCTCCGGCGCGTCCGCCAGCCAGCGCGCCAGCCCGCGATAGCTTTCGCGGACGTCTCCACCGTCACCGGACATCTCGTCGAAGGCCATGCCGCTCCCACCGCAATGAATTTGCAGCGTGACCCGACAAGCGACGCTGGCGCAACAGTAATGTTGCGCTGCGGCAAAGGTTCAGGCGTGGCGGGCTCTTCCGAAGCGGCCTGGCGCGCGCGGGTCCGCCGTCCACGGAGCGAAGGTCACGCGGACGACGCGCCAGCTTCACCTCCCGGTCGTCCCACCGTCGCTTCGACGGCATACAGCCCCGCTAGGTCGGGCTCCTCACCTCGGGGGCCCCGTCATGATTCATCGCGTTCAACGTCCGTCCATCCTGCTCGGCGCCAGCGCCCTCGGCGTCGTCTGGGCCCTGGCCGGAACCGCTTCGGCCCAGGAGGCCGCCGCCGCCCAGCTGGACGAGGTCGTCGTCACCGCCCAGCTGCGTCAGCAGAGCGCCGTCGAGGTGCCCTTCGCCCTGACCGCCTACTCCGGCGAGCGCCTCGAGAGCCTCGGCGTGCAGGACTTCGAGGAGCTGTCGGCCTTCACCCCCGGCTTCCTGGTGCAGAACCAGTCGCCCAACAACCCGGGCTTCGTGATGCGCGGCATCACCTCGGACTCGGGCGCCGCCACCGCCGAACCGCGCGTCTCGGTCTTCCAGGACGGCGTCTCCATCTCCAAGTCGCGCGGCTCCTATGTCGAGCTGTTCGACATCGAGCGTGTCGAGGTGGCCAAGGGCCCGCAGTCGACCCTCTACGGCCGCGGCGCCCTGATCGGCGCGGTCAACGTCATCCAGAACAAGGCCGTGATCGGCGAGTGGGCCGCTTCGGGCCGCATCGGCCTGGGCGACTATTCCTACGCCATCGGCGACCTGGTGGTGAACGCGCCCATCGGCGACACCGCCGCCATCCGCTTCGCCGTCCGCCGCAAGACCCGCGACGGCTACATCCAGAACCTGCTCGGCGGCGAAAACTACAACAGCTTCGACACCCAGGCCCTGCGTCTGTCGGGCGCCTTCCGCCCCGCCGACGGCCTGCGCATCGACGTGATCGCCAACTATCAGACCGACGACTCGGCCGGCACCGCGTTCAAGTCGCTGGCCTTCACGCCGCAGGATCCGACCACCGGCGCCGTCCTCGGCACGCGCGAGCCCCGGACGGGCGCGGCCCTGACGCCCTCGGCCCTGTTCGACGGCGGCAAGCAACTGGGCCTCGACCGCGACGTCTGGGGCGTGACGGGCATCGTGTCCTGGGATCTGTCGGACAGCCTGACCCTGACCTCGACCACCGCCTACCGCGAGTTCAACTCGTACGAGACCTTCGACGCCGACGGCGTGTCGCTGCCGATCCTGACCGCCGCCGAAGAGGCCCATGGCGAGCAGACCAGCCAGGAGTTCCGCCTCAACTACGACAACGGCGGCCGCTTCTCCGGCTTCGTCGGCGCCGGCTACTTCTCCGAGGACGGCTATCAGCGCACCCCGACCCAGTTCGACGAGCGCATGGCCCTGGCCCAGCTGTCGGGCGTGCTGGACGGCAATCCCGCCGCCGTCGGCCAGAACACCCTGCCGGCCGCGGCCTATCCGACGGTCGCGCAAGGCGTGATCACCCAGCTGCTGACCCCGCTGGGCGCCGGCGCCCTGGCCCCGGCGATCGCCGCCAACCTGAAGGCCGCCCATATCGAGACGCCGATCAACGCCTCGGAGCTGACCTCGTTCGACGTGTTCGCGGACGCGACCTACGCCGTCACCGACCGCTTCGAGGTGGCCGCCTGCATCCGCTTCACCCGCGATGAGAAGACCACCGGCTACGCCTCCAGCGTCCAGAGCCGCTCGATCCTCGGCGGCCTGCTGGCGATCCAGACCGGCGCCGTTCCGCCGGCCCAGATCCCGGCGCTGCTCGGCGGCCTGGCGACCCCGGGCGCCGTCAACCTGCCGGCCGGCGTCCTGCCCCTGTTCGGCCTGACCGCCCAGCCGACCGCCAACAACGGCGACTTCAGCTACGGCGATCTGGAAGACGACGGCGTCACCTGGCGTCTGACGGCGCGCTACGCCCTGTCGGACGACGCCAACCTCTACGCCAACTACGCCCGCGGCCGCCGTCCCAAGGTGCTGGCCCAGGCCGGTCCGTCGGCCCCCGGCGGCGCGGTGACCTTCAAGGAAGTCGACGCCGAAAGCGTCGACAGCTTCGAGATCGGCGCCAAGGCCGCCCTGTTGGACCGCACCCTGCGCCTCGACGGCGCCGTCTATCTCTACAACTACGAGAACTTCCAGACGACGGTCCAGGACGGCGTCCAGTTCGTCGTCACCAACGCCGGCAAGGCCGAGGCCTACGGCTTCGAAGGCCAGGCGGTGTGGGCCGTCGGCGATCAGGTCGAGGTGTTCGGGACCTACAGCTACAACCACTCGCGCTTCAAGGCGGGCATCTACGACGGCAACCGCCTGCGCCTGTCGCCAGACCACCGCGCCTCGATCGGCGTGAACTGGACCCTGCCGGTCGCCGGCGGCTCCCTCCGGGTCCAGCCGACCTACAGCTGGCAGTCGGAAGTCTTCTTCGACGACGACAACGACCGCACCGACCTGCAGGCCCGCAACCTGGTCCCCGACCTGATCGTCGACGAGGTCCAGGACAGCTACGGCCTGCTGAACCTGCGCCTGCGCTACGCGCCGGACGGCGGCGCCTGGTCGGTCGAGGCCTTCGCCGACAACCTGCTGGACGAGAAGTTCATCAAGGACGCGGGCAACACCGGCGACGCGCTGGGCATGCCGACCTTCATCGCCGGCGAGCCGCGCACCGTCGGCGTCGTCTTCGGCGTCAAGTACTGAGGCCCGGCGCATGACCCTTCACCGTCGCGGCCTTCTCGGTCTCATCGGCGCCGGCGCGGCGGGCGCGGGCCTGCCCGCCGCCGCCCGTTCCGCCCGGGCGGTCGCCTTCCAGCACGGGGTCGCTTCCGGCGATCCCCGCGCCGACGGCGCCGTCATCTGGACGCGGGTGACTCCGTCCGATCCGTCGGCGCGCGGCATCCGCGTGGACTGGTCGGTCTGGCGCGACGGCGACGCCTCCGCCGCCGTCGCGGGCGGCACGGTCGAGACCGGGCCGGAGCGCGACTTCACGGTGAAGATCCCCGTCACGGGCCTGCAGCCCGGCGTCGAGTACCGCTACGCCTTCACCTCGGGCGAGACGCGCTCGCCGCAAGGCCGGGTCCGCACCCTGCCCGTCGGCGCCAACCCCGAGACCGTTCTGGCCGTCGTCTCGTGCCAGCTCTACCCGGGCGGCCTGTTCAACGCCTACGACGCCATCTCGAAGCTGGAACGCCTCGACGCGGTCGTCCACCTCGGCGACTACATCTACGAATACGGGGCCGAGCCCGGCGACTACGGCATGGACCACGGCGCGGCCCTGAACCGCGCCCCGGTTCCCGCCCACGAGATCGTCAGCCTGGCCGACTACCGCCAGCGGCACGCCCAGTACAAGACCGACCCCGACCTGCAGGCCGCCCACGCCCGCGCCGCCTTCATCTGCGTCTGGGACGACCACGAGGTCGCCAATGACACCTGGACCATGGGCGCCGAGAACCACACGCCCGCCACCGAAGGCGACTTCGGCGCCCGCAAGGCCGCGGCGCTGAAGGCCTATTTCGAGTGGATGCCGATCCGTGAACCGGAAGGCGGCCTGACCGAAGAGGCCATCTACCGCAGCTTCGACTTCGGCGACCTGGCCAGCCTGCTGATGGTCGAGACCCGCCTGACGGCGCGCAACGAACAGCTCACCTACGCCGCCGACATGCCGATGACCGCCGCCGGTCCCGACCTCGCCGCCTTCGAGGCCAGGCGCAACGACCCGGCCCGCGACCTGCTGGGCGACCGCCAGCGCGACTGGATCAAGACCACCCTGCAGGCTTCCAGGGCCGCCGGCCGGCCGTGGCAGGTGCTGGGCAACCAGGTCGTCATGGCCCGCGTGCAGGGGCCGGACATCTCCAAACTGGCCTCGCGCCTGGAGATCATGGCCCTGATGGCCAGCCTCAAGCCCGAGATCCGGGCCCAGGTCCAGCAGGCCCAGCAGCTGTTCAGCCTCGGCGTGCCCTTCAACCTCGACAGCTGGGACGGCTATCCCGCCGGCCGCGAGCGCCTCTACGCCGCCTTCGCCGAGGCCGGGGTCGAGCCCATCGTCCTGGCCGGCGACAGCCACGCCTTCTGGGTCAACGACCTGAAGGACGCCGGCGGCGCGCGCCGCGCGGTCGAGTTCGGGACCAGCTCCATCTCCAGCCCCTCCCCCGGCGACCACGTCCCCGGCGTGCCCCTCGGCGCCGCCCTGAACGCCGCCAACCCCGAGGTCGTCCTCTGCGACCAGACCGCCAAGGGCTACGTCCTGCTGACCCTGACCCCGACGCAGGCCAGGGCCGAGCTGCGCACCGTCTCCACCATCTTGGCCAAGCCCTACCGCGAGCGGACGCTGAAGACCTTCACCGTGGCGAAGACGACGACGGGCCTGGGGCCGCTGGTCGAGGTCTGATCCGTCAGCCCGCCGCCCGCGCATAGCGTCCGGGCGGCTGGCCGACGTAGCGGCTGAAGGCGGTGCTGAAGGTGCTGGCCGAGCCGTAGCCGACGCGCTGCGCCACCTCGTCCAAGGCCAGGTCTCGGGCGCGCAGCAGGGTCTTGGCCAGCGCCATCCGCCACGCCAGCAGATACTCCATCGGGGCCATGCCCACGGCGCGGGTGAACCGGTCGAAGAAGGCGGATCGCGACAGCGCCGCCGTCCGCGCCAGCTGCTCCACGGTCCAGGCCCGCGACGGTTCGCCGTGCATCCCACGCATCGCCGCCGCCAGACGGGCGTCCGCCAGCCCGCGCAGCAGGCCCGGCGGCGTCCCCTCCCCCGGCGCCGACCGCAGCGACTCGACCAGCAGCACCTCCACCAGCCGGGCCAGGATCAGCTCCCGCCCCGGCCGGTCCGCGCGGGCCTCGTCGGCGACCAGCTCGACCAGGGCCGACAGCCGCCCCGGCCCCCGCACATGGATCAGCGCCGGCAGCAGCGACACCAGCAGGGCGGCGTCGGGCGCGTCGAACGCGAAATAGCCGCCCAGCAGCCGCACGTCGGCCGGTCCGTCCGGCGTCCCATGCCGCAACTCCCCGCCCGGCGCGGCCTCGTCCGGATCCATCAGCCGGGGCGTCGCCGGCTCGAACCCCGACAGCACGAAGCCGGGTGTCGCGGGCAGCAGGATGAAGTCCCCCGCCTCCAGCACGACCGGCTCCTGCCCCGCGACCGCCAGCCGGCACCGGCCCTCCAGCACGGTGCAGAAGCTCGGATGGCCGAACTCGGCGTAGCGAACCGCCCACCGCCCGGCCCCGCTGATGCCCTTGGCGAACACCGTCCGGGGCCTCAGCAGGCCGATGATTTCAGAGAGGGGGTCGCTCATTCTGGACGATCACAAATAAAATCCGGACTTCAGATCGTATAACGTCCTGATACGGCCCGCTAGCCTGATGAGGTCAAACACAAGGATCACCCCCATGAAGACCGTGCTCATCACCGGCTGCTCCAGCGGCTACGGCCTCGAAACCGCGCTCCACTTCCTCGACCGGGGCTGGACCGTCATCGCCACCATGCGCACCCCGCGCCCGGATCTCTTCCCCGCCTCGGACCGGCTGCGCCTGCTGCCGCTCGACGTGACCCGCCCCGACAGCATCGCCGCCCTGGTCCAGGCCGCCGGACCGATCGACGTGCTGGTCAACAATGCGGGCATCGGCCTGCTCGGCGCCTTCGAGGCCACGCCGATGGCGACCGTCCGCGAGGTGTTCGAGACCAACACCTTCGGAACCATGGCCGTGACCCAGGCCTTCCTGCCCGACATGCGCGAGCGCGGTTCTGGGGTGATCGTCAATGTGACGTCCAGCGTGACCCTGGCCCCCATGCCGCTGGTGGCGGGCTATACGGCCAGCAAGACCGCGGTCCAGGGCTTCACCGCCTCCCTCGCCCATGAACTTGAGGGCTTCGGCGTGCGCGTGAAGCTGGTCGAACCGGGCTACGGCCCCTCGACGCGCTTCACC
Source organism: Brevundimonas sp. (assembly GCF_023259385.1). Lineage (GTDB taxonomy): Bacteria > Pseudomonadota > Alphaproteobacteria > Caulobacterales > Caulobacteraceae > Brevundimonas. Next base: position 19,336 of record NZ_JAHFPF010000023.1, read on the forward strand.
GACAACTCGGGCGACCGCATGAACGGCCTGATCCCGCCAGCCTACGCCCCATTCGCCGAGACGGTCTTCGCGGGCTTCCGGCCGGACATCGTGACCGTCCCGGCGGACGTGGCGAGCGCCGTCTGGCAGGCCGCCACCGACGGTTCGGATCGCCTCAGCTATCCCGCCGGTCCGGACGCGGTGGCCCTCGCCCGGCAGGACTGATCGCAGACCTTCTCCCTCCCCTTCATGGGGAGGGATGTCGGCGCTGCGCGCCGACAGGGTGGGGTCCGTATCCGAGAGCGCCGCTCCCCACCCGTACCGCTACGCGGTCCACCCTCCCCAGGAGGGGAGGGAGAACGGAGCTACTGGCCGCCCGCCGCTCGCGGCCCCGCGTTCTTCACATACTGGTCCAGCCAGCGGGTCATCTCCCATAGCGTATGGCCGACCGACTCCCGCGCCCGGTAGCCGTGGGCCTCCAGCGGCAGGACGACGTAGCGCACCTGGGCGCCCGTGCCCTTCAGCGCGGCGTAGAACCGCTCCGACTGGACCGGGAAGGTGCCCGAGTTGTCGTCCGCCTCGCCGTGGATCAGCAGGATCGGCTCATTGACCTTGTCGGCGTAGGCGAAGGGCGACATCGCATTGTAGGTCTCCGGCGCCTCCCAGTAGGTCCGCTGCTCGGACTGGAAGCCGAACGGCGTCAGGGTCCGGTTGTAGGCGCCCGAGCGCGCGATGCCGGTGCGGAACAGGTCGGTATGGGCCAGCAGGTTGGCGGTCATGAAGGCGCCGTAGCTGTGCCCGCCGACGGCGATCCGGTCACGGTCCGCCACGCCCAGCGCCACCACCGCGTCCACCGCCGCCTGCGCGTCGGCGGTCAGCTGGGCGATATAGGTGTCGTTCGGCTCGGCCCCGTCCTTGCCGATGATCGGGAAGGACGGATCGTCCAGCACCGCATAGCCCTGGGTCAGCAGGAACAGGTGGCTGGACCCGCCCGGGCGCACGAAGCGGTTGGCGGTGTCCACCACCTGACCGGCCACGGCGGCGTCGGTGAACTCGGCCGGATAGGCCCACATCACCAGCGGCAGCGGGCCGTCGCGGTCCTTGTCGTAGCCGGCGGGCAGATACAGCGTGCCCGACAGCTGCACCCCGTCGGCGCGGGCGTAGGTGATGGTCTGGCGCGACACGCCGGCCAGCTGCGGCGCCGGATCGGCAAAGGTCGTCAGAGCCGTGGGAGCGGCGCCGTCCAGGTTGCGGACATACAGATTCGGCGGATCGTTGCGCGTCTCACGCCGCGTCACCAGCCGCCGCGCCCCGTCGTCCAGCACGCCGACGATGCTCTCATAGTCGCCGCTGGCCGAGGTCCACAGCCGCTCCGACTGGCCGGTGTTCAGGTCCATGGCCGCCAGGAAGGGATATTCCCCCTCCCGCGTCGCGCCGGCGCCGGTCATCAGCAGGCGGCCGTCGGCGGTGAAGCGGGCGACGTTGAAGCCCTGCGCGTTCGGCTCGGTGATCGGCGAGCCCGGATCGTCGTAGCGGGCCTGATAGTTCCGCTCCAGCAGCACCCGGCCGGTCCCCGGACGCGAGGGATCGACGACATAGCGGGTCTCGTGCCGGGTGTTGAACCAGCGGCTGTTGACCAGCGCCGTGTCCGCATCGCCCCAGGTGACGCCGCCGTAGCGCTCCTTCAGGTCGATCAAGGTCGTCGGCTGGGCGCTGAACGGCGCGGCCAGCATGAAGACCCGGTCGCGGATCTCGGCGACGGTGCGGGGATCGCCCCCGTCCTGGGCCTCGACCCAGACCAGGGTCGACGGCGCGTCGGCGCGCCACTGCACCGAGCGCGGACCCGGAGCCACGGCGTCGAACGGGGTCGGGATGTTGTCGCGCAGCGGCAGGTCCGAGACCTGGTGCACCGTGCGCCCCTGCAGGTCGATGACCCGGGTCTGCGACGGGAACAGGTTGGCCGGCACCACATAGCTGTAGGGCCGCTTGACCGTGGTGGTCAGGATGTAGCGCCCATCCGGCGAGGTGCTGGCGCCCAGATAGACCGCCGGCTCGCCCAGGGCCCGCGCGCCCCGCCCGTTCAGGGGCACATAGGTCAGCTGCGAGGTGAAGTAGTGATCGAACAGGGCCTCGTCGCCCGCGTCGGTCAGCAGGTCCTGATAGGTCCGCGCCGGGGCCACCCGGCCCATGCTCTCGGCCACGATGGGGCCGGCGGGCGGACGGGTCACGTCCGGCGCCGCGCCGCGGCCCTCGGGCGTCAGCCGCACCACCAGGCCGGCGCTGTCCGGCGTCCAGTCGAAGGCGGCGCCCGCGGCGGCGTTGACCCGCGCCTCCGTCAGCTTGCGCGACCGGCCCGAGGCCACGTCCACGACCCACAGCTCCAGCCCCGTCGGCGCGTCCATCAGCAGGGCCACCGACTTGCCGTCCGGCGCCCACGACGGCGACACGAAGCGGGCGCCGGCGGGCAGCTGCACCGTCCGCGCCGCGCCGCCCGC
>NZ_JAHFPF010000253.1 GCF_023259385.1 Brevundimonas sp.
CGGGAGCCTTGTCCGGCCTTCTTTAGTCGGAGGCTGTCGGCATGGCCGATCTGATCTTTCTGGCGTTGGGCGGCGGGGCGTTTGTCGCCTTCGCCGGTCTCGCCGCTGCAATGAAGAGGATGTGACGATGATCGTTTCCATCCTCTGGGGGGCCGGGGCCGTCGTGGTCGCCGCCTACATGATCGCGGCGCTCGTGCGCCCCGAGCGGTTCTAGGGAGCCGCCGTCATGACTGTTCAAGGTTGGGCGGAAATCGCCCTCACCCTCGGTCTCGCCGCCCTTCTGGGCTGGCCGATCGGGATTTACATGTCGCGCGTCTGGAACGGCGAGCGGACCTGGCTGGATCCGGTGCTGAAGCCGGTCGAGGCCGTCTTCTACAAGGCGTCGGGCGTCGATCCGACCCGCAGCCAAGGCTGGCTCGGCTACGCCGGCGCCCTGCTGGCGTTCAACGCCGTCGGCTTCCTGCTGCTCTACGCCATCCTGCGCCTGCAGGGCGTGCTGCCGCTGAACCCGCAGGGGTTCGAGGGCGTCAGCCCGCATCTGGCGTTCAACACCGCCGTCAGCTTCGTGACCAACACCAACTGGCAGTCCTATGGGGGCGAGTCGACCATGTCGACCTTCACCCAGATGTCCGGGCTGACGGTGCAGAACTTCGTCTCCGCCGCCACCGGCGCGACCATCGCGGCCGCCCTGGCGCGGGCATTCGTCGCCAACCGCGGCGAAGGCGTCGGCAATTTCTGGGCCGACCTGACGCGGACGACGCTGTACGTCCTGCTGCCGCTGGCCTTCATTCTCGCCGTCGTTCTGGTCGGCCTCGGCCTGCCGCAGACCCTGTCGGCGCACGCCACGGCGACCACCCTGGAAGGCGGACAGCAGACCATCAGCCTGTTCCAGACCGCCAGCCAGGTCGCCATCAAGCAGCTAGGCATCAACGGCGGCGGCGTCTTCAACGCCAACGCGGCCCACCCGCTCGAGAACCCCTCGCCCCTTACCAATCTGATCACCGCCGTGGCGATCAACGTCATGGGCTGGGCCGCCTTCTTCGCCTTCGGCCGCAGCGTGCTGGCCAAGCGTGAGGTGAGAGCGCTCGCCATCGCCGCCCTGGTTCTTCTGGGGGCCTGCACCTCGGGCATCTACATCGCTGAAAGCCAGCCCGCGCCGGCGCTCGTCGCCGCCGAGATCGAGCAACCGGTGAACATGGAAGGCAAGGAGACCCGCTTCGGCGTGGCGTCCACCGCCGCCTGGGCCGGTCAAACCACCGGCGCCTCCAACGGCTCGGTCAACGGCATGCACGGCAGTCTGATGCCGCTGGCCGGCGGGCTGACCATGTTCCTGATGCAACTGGGCGAAATTCTGCCTGGCGGCATCGGCTCGGGCATCGCCATCATGGTCGTCATGGCCATGCTGTCGGTCTTTGTGGCGGGCCTTATGGTTGGTCGCACGCCCGAGTATCTGGGCAAGAAGATCGAAGCGCGAGAGATCCAGTACGCCATGATCGCGGTGCTGGTCCTGCCCCTGGCCATCCTCGGCTTCACGGCCATCGCGGCGGTCTTCCCGACCGCCTTGGCGGGGCTGCTGAACCACGGGCCGCACGGCCTGTCGGAGATGCTTTACGCCTACACCTCGGCGGCGGCGAACAACGGCTCGGCCTTCGCCGGGCTCACGGCCAACGCACCGTGGTGGAACACGACGCTGGGCATCGCCATGCTGGCCGGTCGCTTCGTGCCCGCCGTCGTGGTGCTGGCCATCGCCGGCTCGCTGGTAGCCAAGCCCAAGCTGGCGCCCAGCCCGGGCACGCTCCCTGCCCACGGCGGCCTGTTCATCGGCCTGCTGATCGGCGTCATCCTCATCCTCGGCGGGTTGCAGTTCTTCCCGGCCCTCGCCCTGGGACCCATCGTCGAGCATTTCCAGATGCTCGGCGGGGCGTTCTGAACGGACATCCCCAATGACCTTCGCAAATCCTGAAATGCCGGGCGGCAAGACCCGCCCGGCGCCTCTGGCGGGCGGCCTCAACGGCGCCATGCTGGGCCGCGCGCTCGGCGACGCCTTCGTCAAGCTGGACCCGCGCAAACTGCTGCGCAATCCGGTGATCTTCACCACCTGGATCGTGGCCCTGCTGGCGACCGTCTCGGCGGTCGCGGCGGTGGCCGGCGGCCAGTCGGCCGGCTTCGTCATCCAGCTGGCGCTGTGGCTCTGGGCCACGGTTCTGTTCGCCAACATGGCCGAGAGCGTCGCCGAGGGCCGTGGCAAGGCGGCGGCCGACAGCCTTCGCGCCACCCGGGTGACGACCAAGGCCAAGCTGATCGTCGACCCGAAGACCGGCACGATCGTCCCGACCCCGGCGCATGAGCTCGCGGTCGGCTCGATCATCCTGGTCGAGGCCGGAGATGTGATCGCCTCGGACGGCGAGATCATCGAGGGCGTCGCCTCGGTCAACGAAGCCGCCATCACCGGCGAGAGCGCGCCGGTGATCCGCGAAAGCGGCGGCGACCGGTCCGCCGTCACCGGCGGCACCACCGTGGTGTCGGACTGGATCAAGGTGCGTATCACCTCGGCTCCCGGCTCGACCTTCCTCGACCGCATGATCGCGATGGTCGAGGGCGCCAACCGCCGCAAGACGCCCAACGAGCTGGCCCTGTCGGTGCTGCTGGCCGGATTGACCTTGGTCTTCCTGATCGCGGTCGTGACCCTGCTGGGACTGGGCGCCTATTCGGGCGTGAAGCTGGATCCCCTGGTGCTGGGCGCCCTGTTCATCACCCTGATCCCCACAACCATCGGGGGCCTGCTGTCCGCCGTCGGCATCGCCGGCATGGACCGGCTGCTGAAGGTCAATGTGCTGGCCACCTCGGGCCGGGCGGTCGAGGCCGCAGGCGACGTCGACACCCTGCTGCTCGACAAGACCGGCACCATCACCTTCGGCAACCGCATGGCCACCGAGGTCATCCCGGTCCCGGGCGTGCGTCCCGAGGCCGCCCTGCGCGCCGCCGTCACCGCCTCCCTGGCGGACGAGACGCCGGAAGGCCGCTCCATCGTCGAACTGGGCCGCAACGCCGGCATCGTGGTCGAACAGCCGGAAGGCTCCAAGGCCATCCCCTTCACCGCCGTGACCCGCCAGTCAGGTCTGGATGCGGGCAAGGACAGCTGGCGCAAGGGCGCGGTCGACGCCGTGCTGAAATCGCTGGCGCTGGACGAGGCCGCCGCCCCGGCCGAGTTCCGCTCGGCCGTGGACCGTATCGCCCGCTCGGGCGGCACCCCCTTGGCCGTGACCGAGAACGGCGCCCTGGTCGGCGTCATCCACCTGAAGGACGTGGTCAAGCCGGGGGTGAAGGAGCGCTTCGCCGAGCTGCGCCTGATGGGCCTGCGCACCGTGATGATCACCGGCGACAACCCGGTGACCGCGGCGGCCATCGCCTCGGAAGCCGGGGTCGACGACTACCTCGCCGAGGCCACCCCTGAGGACAAGATGCGCCTCATCAAGGCCGAACAGGCCAAGGGACGGCTGGTGGCCATGTGCGGCGACGGCGCCAACGACGCCCCGGCCCTCGCCCAGGCCGATGTCGGCGTCGCCATGCAGACCGGAGCGCAAGCCGCCCGCGAAGCCGGCAACATGGTCGATCTCGACTCGGATCCGACCAAGGTCATCGAAATCGTCGAGGTCGGCAAACAGCTGCTCATCACGCGCGGCGCCCTGACGACCTTCTCCATCGCCAACGACGTGGCCAAGTATTTCGCCATCATCCCGGCGATGTTCGTGGTCGCCCTGCCCGCCCTCGGCGCGCTGAACGTCATGCGGCTGGGCTCGCCTGAAAGCGCGATCCTGTCGGCGGTGATCTTCAACGCCCTGGTCATCGTGGCCCTGATCCCGCTCGCCCTTCGCGGGGTGAAGTATCGGGCCGTCGGCGCCGGAAAGCTGCTGGGCCGCAACCTGCTGATCTACGGCCTCGGCGGTCTCGTCGCGCCCTTCGTCGGCATCAAACTCATCGATCTCGTGATCACCGGCCTCGGCCTGGCCTGATCCTGCAAGGACTGAACCCATGAACCGCAAAACCCAACTGAAAGCCTCCGGCCGCAACGACGCCCTGTTCGCCGGCGCCTGCATCGCCGCCCTCGTCATCGTCGGCGTGGCCGGACAGGCCCGGGCCCAGGACGCGACCGGCCCCAAGATCTCCTGGAACGCCGCCGTGACCTCCGACTACGTCTTCCGGGGCGTCAGCCAGACGCAGGAGAACCCGGCGATCTCGGCGGGCGTCGACCTGACCAGCGGCGCCTTCTACGCCGGGGCCTGGGCCTCCAACGTCGACTTCGGCGACGACACCGACGCCGAAGTCGACCTGTACGGCGGCTGGCGGCCCGAGGTCTCCGGCTGGAACCTGGACCTCGGCGGCGTGGCCTACCTCTATACCGGCCAGCCGGACGGGGCCGACTATGACTACGTCGAGCTGAAGGCCGCCGCCTCGCGCGCGGTCGGACCGGTCACCGTCGGCGGCGCCGTCTACTGGTCGCCGGACTTCTTCGGCGCGTCCGAGGACGAGGCGACCTACCTGGAGGCCAACGCCGCCTTCGCCCCCGCAGACCGCTGGACGGTCTCGGGCGCGGTGGGCCGTCAGTGGGTGTCGTCGGACCTCGACTACGCCACCTGGAACCTCGGCGCGGCCTATGCCCTGACCGATCACCTGAGCGTCGACGTCCGCTACCACGACACCGACCAGCACGACTTCGGCGACAGCTATGGCGCGCGCGCCGTGGCCTCGCTGAAGGCGGCCTTCTAAGGGGCGATGACATGATCTCCCAACTGCGTCCGGCCCTGGTCATGACGGGCCTCTTCACCCTGCTGCTCGGTGGCGCCTATCCACTGGCGGTCACCGGCGTCGGCCAGCTGGCCTTCCCGGATCAGGCGAACGGCAGCCTGATCCGCGACCGGGACGGCACGGTGCGCGGCTCGGCCCTGATCGGCCAGCCGTTCGCGGAAGGCCGCTACCTGCACCCGCGTCCCTCGGCGGCGGGCGACGGCTATGACGCCTC
>NZ_JAHFPF010000024.1:0-8556 GCF_023259385.1 Brevundimonas sp.
ACCACGTCGTCCTTGCGGATTCCATGGGCGGTCAGGACGGCGCAGAGGCGATCGACCGCGTCGGCGGTCTGGCGCCACGTCAAGCGCTCGGCGGTCCCGCCGACGAAGTCCGGAGCGTTGAACGGATCGACCAGGGCCTCCGTGTCCGGATGGGCCTTCACATGCTTCTGGAACAGGTCGTCCAGGGTGACGTCGCCCCACCAGCCGCGGGCCTTCATCTCGCGGATGCGGTGTTCGGGAATGACGATCATGGGCGGACCTCCACGGCGAGATTGGCGTCGGGATAGAGCAGGCTGCGGACCTCGCCGCGCACCACCTTGCCGACCGGGTTGCGGGGCAGGGCGGGCATGAGGTGCAGGCGTTTGGGCGTGCGGACGGGGCCGATGGCCTCGCGCACGAAGGCGCGGATGGCGGCGTCGTCAACGAAGCGGGCGTCGACGGCCACGGCGGCCTCCAGGCGCTCACCCCAGACGTCGTCGGGCAGGCCGAAGGCGCAGGCCTCGCGCACCGCCGGGTGGGCGTTCAGGGCGGCCTCGACCTCGCCGGGATAGACGTTGTAGCCGCCGGTGATGATCAGCTCCTTGGAACGGCCGATCAGGGTCAGGCGGCCGTCGGGGCCGATACGGCCGATGTCGCCGGTCTTCAGCCAGCCGTCGTGCCGGGTCGCCGCGGTCAGCTCGGGCGCGTCCAGGTATTCGGTGCGGGCCAGGTCGCCGCCGACCACCACCTCGCCTTCGCCGCGTGACAGCACCTGGCCCTCGCGGGTCAGCAGGCCGACGGGCGTGCCGGGGAAGGGACGGCCGACGGAGCCGCGCAGGTCAGGGTCAGCCATGTCGGCGGGGTTCTGGCCGGTGATGGCCATCGGCGCTTCGGTCTGGCCGTAGAGGGCCGACAGCACCGGGCCGAAGCGGCAGACCGCCTGGGCGATGCGGCCCGGCGACATGGGGGCGGCGGAATAGGTCAGGTGGCGCAGGCGCGGGAAGTCTTCGGGCCGGAAGTCGGTCTCGCCCATCATCAGGGCGATCAGGGTGGGCGGCATGAAGACGACGGTGGTCCGGCGCTTCAGCTCATCGAGGATGGCGGCGCGGTCGGGCGTGGCCAGCAGGACGTGCGATCCGCCCGCCGCCAGCACCGGCAGGATGTAGTGGGACGAGCCGTGGGTCAGGGGCGCGACGGCCAGGTTCACGTCGTCGGCGGTGAAGTCGTAGAAGCCCTGCAGCGAGCGGAGGGCCGCCGCGCCGCTGGCCTGGGACTGGACCACGCCCTTGGGCACGCCGGTGGAGCCGCCGGTGAACTTCAGCGCGAAGGGGGCGGCCGGGTCGTCGAGGATCGCGGGCGGGGCGGCGTCGGGCAGGCTGTCCAGCCAGGCCTCGAGCGGCAGGGGGCGGGCGGTGGAGCCCAGCGCGCCGACCGAGCCGACATCATGCAGGGTGAGAGCCAGGCTCGCGCGGCGCTGGAAGTCGCCATTCAGGCCTGCGCCGTTGCGGGGATTGAGCGGCGTCCACACCGCGTTGGCGCGCAGGATGGCGAGGTAGGCGACGACGTGGCGCCAGCTGTTGGCGGCGCACAGGCCGACGCGGTCGCCGGGCTGGATCCCGCGCGCGGTCAGGTCGGCGGCGGCGCGCTCGACCAGGGGGATCAGTTCGCCGTGGGTCAGGACCGTGTCGCCGTCGAACACGGCGGAGCGACCGGCCTTGGCGGCGGCGTTCTCGTAGAGGGCGCGGATCGGATGGGTCATGCGGCCCGGCCTTCCAGGACGGTGACGACGGTGGCCGCCTCCTCGACGCCGAGGAAGCCGCCGCCGTTCTCGGCCACGGCGATGCGGGCGTCTCCGACCTGCCGCGCTCCGGCCTCGCCGCGCAGCTGGGTGGTCAGTTCGAACAACTGGGCGAGGCCCGTGGCGCCGACGGGATGGCCCTTGGCGACGAGACCGCCGGAGGGGTTCACGGGTGTTCTGCCGCCCAGCGCGAAGTCGCCGGCCGCCGCGCGGGCGCCGACGGTTCCGGGTTCGGCGAGGCCCAGGTTCTCGATCTGCTGGAGCTCGGCGTAGCTGGTGGCGTCGTGGACCTCGGCCAGATCGATGTCCTGGGGGGCGACGCCCGCCTGTTCGTAGGCCGCCAGGGCGGCGCGGCGACCGATGTGGTTGTCGAAGTCGCGGGCGTCGCGAGCCCCGGCGCCGGCCAGGACGCAGCCCCGAATACGGACCGCGCGGGCCTCGCCGCCCAGCCGCTTGAGACCGCGCGCGGAGCAGACGACGGCGGCGGCGGCGCCGTCGCTGACCGGGGCGCACATGGCGCGGGTGAAGGGGAACACGATGGGCTTGTCGGCCAGCACCTGCTCCGCCGTCATCGGCGTGCGGTACTGGGAGCGGGGATTGTGCTGCGCCGCCGTGTGGTTCTTGGCCGCCAGCTGGGCGAGGTCGAGCTGGGTCGAGCCGAAGCGAGCCATGTGGGCGCGGGCCTGGGCGGCGTACAGGTCCATGAACAGGCTGCGGCCGTCCTCGGGAGCGTCTCCGCCCATGGCGCGGATGTAGTCGAGCACGCCCGCGCGATCGTGGATGTCCGTACCGCCGGCGAAAGCGGCCGCGACGCGGTCCGGGCGGTCGGGGAAGACCATCTTCTCGACCCCGACGACGAGGGCGATGTCGCCCGCCCCGGCGCGGAGCCAGTGGACGGCCTGGAGCAGGGCGGTCGAGCCGGAGGCGCAGGCGTTCTCGACGTTGACGACGGGGACGCCGGTCAGACCGAGCGGACGCAGGGCGATCTGGCCGCGCACCGTGTTCTGACCCTCCAGCATGGGCTGGCGGGTGTTGGAGAACCAGGCCGCCTCGATGTCGGCGACGGTCGCGCCCGCGTCGGTCAGGGCCTCGGCGACGGCCTCGGCGGTCAGCGACTTGACGCTGTCGTCCGGCCGCTTGCCGAAGGCGGTCATGGAGACACCGGCGAGGAAGACGTCGTCGCTCATGCGATCGGCCGCCGTCGCTGGACGATGCGGAAGCGCGAGGCGACGAAGGCCAGGTCGGCCAGGCAGGCGTTGCCCGCAGGGTTCAGGCCGGTGACGTGATAGTCGCTGTAGGCGGCGGCGAAATTGATCCACATCGCGCCGGTCAGATTGATCGACAGATTGGCCCCGGCGGCCTCGTAGGCGGGGACGGCGCGGTCGATGAAGGCCTCGTCGGTCGAGTAGAGATAGGAGCTGATCGAGCCCCTGGTCCTGGCCAGCCAGGTCGCCTCCATCACCGCCTCGTCGGCGGGGCGGGAGACGAGGAAGAGGACCGGGCCGAAGCGTTCCTCGGCGTAGATCTCGGGATCGCCCGCGCCTTCGACCGCGATGACCAGCGGGGTCAGGGTGCGGGCGTCGGGGAACTGAGGGTGGGTGTAAGCGCCGGCCTCGCGCAGGACGCGGGCGCCCGGCGTGGCGTCGGCGGCGCGGCGGGCCTCGGCGACCACGTCGAGGCTGACCTGCCCCTGGATGGCGCCCATGATCCCGGCGGCCTGGGCCGGGTCGGCGGCGATGGCGTCAATCTGATCCACGATGGCCGAAGACATGGCCTCGAACAGGTCGGGCGCGATGTAGATCACCTGCGGGCTGGTGCACATCTGGGCCGAGAACAGGCTGGAGGAGCGGGCGACGGCGCGGGCGACGGCGCCCAGGCCTGCTTGATTTTGGGGGACGCTGTCGATGACGACGGTGTTGACGCCCGCGGTCTCGGTGAACAGCAGCTTGCCGGTCACCGTCCGCTCCAGATGGCCGCCGTATCGGGGGCTTCCGGTGAAGTCGATGATCTGGACGTCCGGGTGGTCGATGAAGCGGCCCGCGACGGGCTCGGCCAGCGCATCCACGGCCAGGGTCACCAGGTTCGGATCGAAGCCGAAATCGGCCAGGACCTGACGGCAGGTCTCGACCACCAGGGCCATGGGCAGGACGGCGATGGGGTGCGGCTTGACGATGACCGGATTGCCCGTGGCCAGGCTGGCGAACATGGCCGGATAGGCGTTCCAGGTCGGGAAGGAGGCGCAGCAGATGACCAGGCCGACGCCGCGCGGGACCAGGGTGTAGGTCTTCCTCAGCGCCACCTGATCGGCGCCGAAGGGGCGGTGGTAGTCGGCGGTCGGCGTCACGTCGCGCATGGCCTTGGCGGCGTAGGCCAGCGCCTCGACGCCGCGGTCGAGCGCATTGGGGCCCGAGCCGCTGAAGGCCTGGGTGTAGCTTTGACCCGCCACATGCATGACCGCGTGGGCCATCTCGAAATTGCGGTCGTAGAGCCGCTGCGCCATCTCCAGGCACAGGGCGAGGCGGAGCTCGAAATCGACCTCGCGCCACTGCGCCATGGCGGTGATGGCGGACGCCACCAGCGCGTCCGGGTCGCTGACCGGATAGCGGATGTCGAGGGGCTGCTGCGTATAGGGCGAGACCTCCTCGCCGACCGTGGCGCCGGTCGCGCCGGGCTGATCCAGGTCGAAGGTCGTTCCCAGCCGGGACTCGAAGGCGGCCTTGCCGGCGGGCGGCTTGTCCGGGCCGTGGATCTTCGTCGAGGGCGAGTCGCTGAACGGGCTCCAGGCCTGACGCGTGCGCACGGCCTGGATGGCGGCGTCCAGCGTCGCGGCGTGGCGCGCGATCAGTTCGGCGTGACGATCAAGCGGGCCCCCGTCCATGGTCAGCCGATCCGTTCGACGATCATGGCCGCGCCGACGCCCTGGGCGCCCGCCGCGACGACCAGGCCGTAGCGGCCCTCGGCGACGTCCAGCGCATCGAGCAGGGACGACAGCAGGATGGCGCCGGTCGCGCCCATCGGGTGCCCCTTGGCGAGGTGGCCGCCGCCGACGTTGACCCGGTCGACGTCCACGTCCCGCTCGCGCAGGAATTTCACGATGGTGACGGCGAAGGCCTCCATGAACTCGATGCGGTCCATGTCGCCCAGCGTCAGTCCGGCCTTGGCGAGGGCCCGGTCCATGGCGGTGAAGCCGGCGGTCAGCGAGGCCTCGGGATCGCCCCCGGCCTCGGCGTAGGCGACGATCCGCGCGCGCGCGCCGTCGGCGGCGGCGCTGACCAGGGCCAGGCCGGCGCCGTCGCACATGGGCGGGGCGTGGGCGACGGTGTGGCGGTGGTCGATGGTCCGGCCGCCCAGGGCCTCGGCGTACTGTTCGCCCAGCGGGGCGAAGGCGGCGGGCATGGCCGCAAGGCTTTCGGCTGTGGTCGAGGCGCGGGCGGGCTCTTCCCTGTCGAGACCGTTCAGGGGAATGCGCGACTTGGTCAGGGCCGTGCCCTCGGCGGCGGCGGTGCGCTGCTGCGAGCGCAGGGCGGCGTCGTCCATCTCCTGACGCGACACGCCGATGTCCTCGGCCAGGCGGTCGGCGGCGACCACGACGGGGATGTAACGGGTGCGCAGGGGGAAGCTGGCGTCCTCATAGTAGTCGGCCTTGTCGCCCATGAAGGGGACGCGGCTCATCATCTCGACCCCGCCCGCCAGCGCGGTCTTCGCATCCCCGGCGGCGATCATGTTGGCGGCCTGTCCGATCGCGGTCAGGCCCGAGACGCAGTAGTTGTTCAGGCTGAAGGCATAGGCGTCGTCGGGCAGGCCCGCGTGCATCTTGGTCACGAGGGCGACGTTGGCGCCCTGGGCCCCGACCTGGCCCACGGCGCCCAGGATCAGGGCGTCGGCCCTGTGCGCCGCGCCGCCGTTACGGGCGTCGAGCGCATCGATCAGACCGGCGACCAGTTCATGCGGCTTGAGGGACGCGAGGCCGCCGTCGGGGCGGGCCTTGGCGCGGGGCGTACGGACGGCGTCGACGATGTAAGCAGTCATACTGATCCTCAGGCGGCGACTTGTGCGCCGGGCGCCCAGGTCCCGTGGAAGCCGGCGGGCACGCGGGCGGGCAAGGGAATGCGGGCGATAGGGCCGGCCTCGAAATCCTTGGCCGCGATGACCTGGACCTCGGAGGCGCCCGTGGCCTCGTCGGTGGTGAAGACGATGACGTAGCCGTCGTCTTCGTCGACCGCGCCGACGCGGGGGGCGAAGGCGGGCTCCGAGCCGCCGACGCCGGGCGCGAAGTCATGCGTCTTCGCCGCGCCGGTGTTGAGGTCGTACTTGATCAGGCCCGAGAAGCGCTGCAGTTCCTGCTTCGCCATCGAGACATGGTAGGACCAGTTCGTCTTGCGGCCGGTGTAGTCGAGGTTGACCACCGGGAACTCGCCGATGCGGTCGTCCAGCCGGCGCTTCTTCACCTCGCCCGTGACCATGTTCATGCGCCACTCGACCGGCACGGCGTTCAGCGCCAGCACATTGACCATCGAGGCGTAGGGGCCATAGGCCGGGTTCGGCGGATAGCCGTTCGGCGTCATCATGCAGGCGGTCATGACGACCTCGTCGCCGTCCTCCCAGGCGTTGACGACGTGGTAGATGTAGCAGGTCTCGGTTTCGAACCAGCGGACCTGATCGCCCTTGCCGTTCTTGGGGACGACGCCGAAGCGGGCGGGCTGGTCGGCCACCTTGATCTGCCACATCGAGTTGCGCAGTCCGGCCTCGGTGAAGACCACCGGGAGGTCGTGCAGGATGATGTAGTTCTCGGTCAGGCCCATGTCGTGCGGCAGGCGCGGTCCGGGCAGGTCGACCTTCTGGAAATTGGTCAGGTTGTTCTGGGCATCGACCACGCCGAAGGTCATCCACGGCTCGTAGAGCGAATAGTCGAAGAAGCAGAACTCGCCGGTCTTGGGATCGACCTTGCCGTGGGCCGAGACGTGGCGGGGCAGGGCGCCGCCGAAGGTCTCGTTGCCGATCGTCTCCAGGGTGTTGGCGTGGACCCGCACCGGCTTGCCCGAGATGTACCAGAGCGCCATCAGCGAGCCGTTGTGGAAGACCAGATCGGTGTTGGCCGTGTCCTTGTAGACGAGGTCGCCGCGCTGCGACCCCGGACGGGTCCGCGCCGAGGGGGCCATGACCCCGCCCGCGTGGATGTCGAGCCCGGCCTTTTCGGCGCGGTAGTCGTCGGTTCCGACATAGCGGTTGCGGTATTCGGCCTTGCCGTTCTCGAACCAGATGGCGTGGACCATGCCGTCGCCGTCGAACCAGTGATGCAGGCCCGCCGGCGCCTGGGCCGGGTTGGGACCATTGCGCACGAAGGCGCCGTACAGGTCTTTGGGAATCTCGCCGATGACGGGCAGGTCCAGCGCCGTCGTCTCGGTCGCCACAGGCTCGTAGAGGCCCTGCAGATAGGGGTTCAACTGGTTCAGCGGGGTGAGTTCACCGGTCTCGATCCGGCGCGCCGCGGTCGCGTCATCGGCCATGGTTCGGCTCCTTGGGTCTTGAAATGCAATCTGCTCTTGCCGGTCCGTTTGTGCAAGTCATGATAGGCGCACGGCGGTCGCCGGACGGGCCTTCAGGAAGGCCTCGAAGGCGGCGTTTCCGTCGGTCGGCAGGGTCCAGTCCTCGAGCGACATCAGCGGGCCCATGGCCGCGGTCAGGTCGTCAGGAGAGACTTCGCCCGGCGGATCGAACTGGACGCCGGGACCCTCGATCCGGACGGCGCGGCGGACCTTGCCGGCGCCCGCCACCAGGGTCTCGCCGTTCAGCGGGCAGGCCGCGGTCATCAGCCAGCTGACCACCGGGGCGACGTATTCGGGCGGCATGGCCTGGCCGACCTCGTCGGTGACATAGGCCTCGGTCATGCCGGTCAGGGCGTAGGGGGCGACGGCGTTGGCGTGCACGCCCCTGGAGGCGCCTTCCAGGGCGATGACCCGCATCAGGCCGATCAGCGCCGCCTTGGACGAGGAATAGGCGGCCATGCCGTGCACCCCGTGCAGGCCGGCCGCGGAGGTGGTGATGGCGATCCGCCCCGCGCCCTGGTCGCGCATGTGGCGGTAGATCGGCAGGGTGGCGCTGACCGTGCCGAAGAAGTTGATGTCGAAGACGGCCCGCAGCTCGGCCAGGGTCTGTTTGTGCAGGCTTCTGGCTTCGGGAGCGCCGGCGTTGTTCACCAGCCCGTCGATGCGGCCGAAGGCGGCGAGGGCGGCCTCCAGCAGGCGGTCTCCGGCGTCATCCTGTTCGACCCCGAGCGCGCAGGCGACGGCTTCGCCGCCGGCGGCCCGGATTCGCTCGACCACGGCCTCGGCCGAGGCCGGCTGGCCCGACGGGCGGGGCCGGGTGTTGACCACCACCTTCGCCCCGCGGGACGCCAGATCCAGCGCATAGGCCAGGCCCAGGCCGCGCCCGGCGCCCGTGACCACGATGACCCGGTCCTTCAACGACCGCTGTTCCATCCGCCCCTCCATGCTTGCGTAAAAAGACTTGCAAACTTGGTCCGTTGGCGCAAGTTACTATTCCTGTCGAGCTTTCGATCAACGAGAGCCGCTGCCCTGGGGAGGGAAACGCCAATGAAGTTCGTTCACGCCACAACCGCCTCCGTCGCCGCCCTGATGCTGGGGGCCGCGCTCGCCGCGCCCGCCGCCGCGCAGGAGGCGCCGCCGCAGGACGCCGCCACCCTCGACGAGGTGATCGTCACGGCGCAGCGCCGCGAGCAGAGCCTGCAGGACGTGCCGATCGCCATCACCGCCTTCAAC
>NZ_JAHFPF010000024.1:8566-21777 GCF_023259385.1 Brevundimonas sp.
CGCCGAGACGCTGGAGCGCACGGCGGCGACAGGCATCCAGGACATCGCGGCCAAGGCGCCGGGCGTGACCCTGACCCAGTTCAACATCGGCGAGCCGCAGCTCTACATCCGCGGCGTCGGGTCCTCGAGCGACTCGGCGGCCAGCGATCCCTCGATCGGCGTCTCCATCGACGAGGTGTCGATCGGCCGGTCGGGCGCCAGCGCCCTGGCCTTCCTCGACATCGAACGGGTCGAGGTCCTGCGCGGGCCGCAGGGGACGCTGTACGGCCGTAACGCCTCAGGCGGGGCGCTGAACATCTACACCCGCAAGCCGGTCTTCCAGAACACCGGCAGCCTGACGGCCCGGATCGGCAGCTTCGACGAGTACGGGCTCGAAGGGGTGGTGAACCGCCAGCTGGACGACGAGACCGCGATCCGCTTCGCCGCCCGCTACAACACCAACGACGGCTATGCCGAGAACGTCCCGACCGGCCGGGGGCTGGAGGGCGGAACGTCCTTGGGCGCGCGCGTGTCGGTGCTGAAGGAGGCGGGCGAATGGAGCCTCCTGCTGAGCGGCGACTATTCGAAGGACGACATGGACGGGCACGCCCGCATCCCGGTCACGACCTCGGCCACCGCGCCGGCCTTCGTCACCCTGATCAATACCCTGCGGACGGGCCTGGACCGGCGGCAGAGCTTCTCGTCGCCGGACAACTATCAGGACCGCACCAATTTCGGCGTGACGGCGCGGGTCGAGCATTCCGGCCAGGCGTTCGACTTCGTCTCCCTGACCTCGTTCCGGGACAACGACTACAGCTGGCGGGACAATCTGGGCGGCCTGCCGTTCCCGGCCTTCCCGCTGGAGGTGGACGACCGGGCCTCGGAGAAGGCGCGCCAGTTCAGCCAGGAGTTCCGGCTGGCGTCCAAGCCGGGATCCGACATCAACTGGGTCGCCGGCGCCTATGTGTTCCAGGAAGACATCCTGCGGAGCGAGCGCTTCATCGTGAACACGGCGCTGCCCATCGCGCCGCCGTCGTTCGGCGGCGACACCACCTTCATCCAGGATGCGACCAACCGCAGCTTCGCCGTCTTCGGCCAGGCGAACATCCCGTTCGCGGACATCTGGGAACTGACGCTGGGCGCCCGGTGGACGCATGACAAGCGCGAGATCCACCAGATCGCGATCGACAACGAGGGCGGCGCCAATCCGCCTCCGGGCATTCCGCTGGGGCCGGGCGGCGCGCCCTACAACGTCAGCGGCGACGAGAGCTTCAGCGAGCCGAGCTGGAAGATCGCCCTGGCGGTCGAGCCGGTCGACAACGTGCGCCTCTACGCCAGCTATGACCGGGGCTACAAGGCGGGGGCCTTCCCGTCGACGGCCCAGTCCGGCGCCCAGGCGCTGACGCCGCTCGCGTCGGAACTGCTCGACAACTACGAGATCGGGGTGAAGTCGACCCTGATGGGCCGGCTGCGCTTCAACGCGGCGGCGTTCAAGCTCGAGTACACCGACCTGCAGGTCTATGAGCTGCTGGGACTGGCGCTGGTCACCTCCAACGCCCAGGCCGAGGTGGACGGGTTCGAGATCGAGACCGCCCTGGCGATCACCAACAACCTGACCATCGGCGGCTCGTACACCAGCCTGGATGCGAAGTTCACGTCGAACGCCGCATCGGGCGCGCTGGTCCTGCCCTACAACGGCAACACCCTGCCGCGGTCGCCGGACAGCCAGTACACCCTGTACATCGACAGCGAATGGGACGTGGCCGGCGGCGTGCTGGCGGCGCGGGCCGACTATCAGTGGACCGACGCCTTCTACTTCGATCCGTCGAACAACCCCGAGGTCCTGTCGCCGGAGCACGAGCTGGTCAGCGCCTTCCTGTCGTGGGAGTCGCCGTCGGGCCTGAAGATCTCGGCCTACGGCAAGAACCTGACGGACACCGAGTACCAGACCCACATCATCAAGAACGTGGGCGTGGGCTTCAGCGTCTTCGGGGCGCCGCGCTCTTTCGGCGTGGCCCTGAGCCAAAGCTTCTAGGGAAGAGGCTGGGCGGCGTCGGGAGTTCCCGGCGCCGCCTCGACTTCCCAGCGGATGTTGCGCGGGTCCAGCAGGCGGCCCGTCGCCAGGTCGCAGACGACCGGATGGATCGCCTCGCCGGTGCGGGTGTCGACCAGTTTCAGCGGCGGCCCGTCGGGGCAGAGCCAGCGCTCGCTCCAGCCGTGCATGGCCATGATCATCGGGAACAGGTCCAGGCCGGCCTGGGTCAGCCGGTATTCGAAGCGCGGCGGCGCCTTCTGGTAGAGCTTCTTCTCAAGCACCCCGTGCAGGACCATGCGGTTCAAGCGGTCGGCCAGGATGTTGGTGGCGACGCCCAGCGCCTCGTGGATTTCGTCGAACCGGCGCATGCGGAAGAAGGCGGCGGCCAGCACCGCCCAGCTCCAGTAATCGCCCATGATGTCGGTCGAGCGGTCGATGATCGCCCGGTCCGTCTCCATCGGCTGGGTCCGGCGCCGGCGCGACGTCGGGGGCGCGATCGGGACCAGCCCCTCGCCCACCTCACCGCGGACGAAGTGCGGATCGACCGGCTGACCGCCTTCATGATTGAAGATGGCCGGGGTCACCGGCTCGCCGGTGTGGCGGTCGTAGAAGGCGAGGGCGTAGCGCTCCTGCAGGGGCGAGCGCGCCCACTTCCGCTCCCACTGGCCCTGCATGACGGCGGTGCCGAACATGTCGAGCCCCATTTCCGTCAGCCGGTACTCCAGGCGCGTCGGCGACTCCTTCGCCGGGCGCTGCTCGAACAGGCCGGCGGCGACGAGGCGGTTGAGCCGGTCGGTCAGGACGCTGCGCGGCATGCCGAGCCGGTCGCGCCACTGCGAGAACCGCCGCGCGCCGTAGAAGGCCTCGCGCAGGATCAGTTGCGTCCAGGCGTCGCCCGTCACCGCGAACGCGCGGGCGACGGGGTTCCCCATGATCAGATCGCGTGTGGAAATCTGGTCCACGAGCCCTCGTTTCAATCCTGCTTCGGACCCTGTCTAGCACTCCGGACACTGAATCGCAGGTCCGGTGACGCAAGGGCGTGATCAGGGCGATAAATCCTGTTTTGCAAGTCAGTCCGGACCGCTAGGATGAAGGCCGATCCGGAATACCGGACGTGTATGGGAGAGTGGCGTGCTGGATCTGGTCGAAGACTTCCATCGGGCGCCGTGCCGGCCCATCCGCTTCGGCGACGTGGGGCTGGAGATCGAGCGCCGGGACGACGGAACCCTGATCCTGTCGGCCCGCGCGCCGCTGGCGCCGTATGAGCGGAATCTGCTGCGCCGGTTCTGGTCGCACGGCGAGACGCAGGCGCAGAAGACCTGGATCGCCGAGCGGGACGGCGAGGGCTGGCGGCGGCTCTCCTACGGCCAGGCGCGAACCGACGTTTCGGCCGTGGCGACCTGGCTGAAGGCGCAGGGCGTTGCGCCTGGCCGCTCGATCCTGGTCCTGTCCGGCAACACCCTGGCCCATGCCTTGTGGATGTTCGGGGCCATGGCCGCGGGCGTGCCGATCTGTTCGGTCAGCACCAACTATTCCCTGCTGAGCGCCGACTTCGAGCGGCTGCGGCATGTGGTCGATCTGGTGAAGCCGGCGGTGATCTTCGCCGAGACCGCCGACTATGCGCGCGCCGCCGAGGCCATCGCGCCGGACGATGCGATCATCGTCACCGGCGCCCCCGACGCCTTCGCGGGCGAAGCGGTCGATATGGCCGAGGTGCTGTGGGCGCCGGACGTGGCGGGCGTCGGCCGGGCCGTCGAGGCGCTGGATCCGACGGCGCCCGCCCGCTACCTGCTGACCTCCGGCTCGACCGGGCGGCCCAAGGCGGTGATCCACACCCAGGCCATGATGACCGGCAATACGGCCAGCGGGGCGCAGGCCATGGGCGACGCCTTCGACTGGGGCGGGGTCATGCTGGACTGGCTGCCGTGGAGCCACATCGCCGGCTCGTCCCTGCTGACCAACATCACCTGGCTGGGCGGGACGCTGCACATCGACGACGGCCGTCCGACGCCGGCGCAGTTCGCGGCGACGCTGAGGAACCTGCGCGAGGTCCCGGTGCGCTTCTACGGCACCATGCCTTCGGGCTACGCCATGCTGGCCGATGCGCTGGAGGCGGACGAGGCGCTGCGCCGGACCTTCTTCAGCGAGCTGAGGGTCATGCTGTTCGGCGGGGCGGGGCTGCCCCAGCCCCTGCACGACCGGCTGCAGCGGCTGGCGGTCGCCACGACGGGGCAGCGGTTCATGTTCGTGTCCGGCTACGGCTCGACCGAGACCGGCTCCGCGATCAGCTACACCTGGTGGGAGAGCACCCGCGTCGGCATCGGCCTGCCGGTGCCGGGGGCGTCGCTGAAGCTGGTGCCGGCCGACGGCGCCTATGAGGTGCGGGTCAAGGCGCCCAGCGTGACGCCCGGCTATTTCGGCGACGACGACCGGACGCGCGAGGTCTTCGACGAGGACGGCTTCCTGCGCATGGACGACATGGCCGACTTCCACGACCGGGACGACCCCGAGCTGGGCCTGTTCTTCGCCGGGCGGCGGGTGGAGCAGTTCAAGCTGGCCAACGGCACCTTCGTGGCGGCGGGCCGGCTGCGCGGTGATCTGCTGGAGGCCCTGCCGGGCGTGTTCCGTGACGTGGTGATCTGCGGCGAGGGGCAGACGGCGTTGAAGGTCCTGGCCTGGGCCGATCCGGAGGGCGTGCGCCGGCTGGGAGATGCCGCCGCCGTGCGCGCCGCCGTGGCCGAGGGCCTGCGCCGCTACAATGCGACCCACACCGGCCAGAGCGAGCGGCTGGCCGGCCTGCTGTTCCTCGACACGCCGCCGGACGTGGAAGGCCACGAGGTCTCGGACAAGGGGTCGATCAATCGCAACATGGTCCTGCGCAACCGCGCCGGGGATGTGGCGCGGCTGTATGCCGACGATGCTGAGGTGATCGTTCCCTAACGCGCGCGTTGCGCCTGTTCCCACGCCAGCCGCGCCAGTTCGGGGAACTCGTCCGCGCGCTTGCGGGCCTTGGGCGAGACGGCGTTGCCGCGGATCACCCGGCCCCGGATGCCGTGGATGATGGCGGCGAAGCGGAACATGTTGAAGGCCACGAAGACATCAAGATCGGGCAGGGCGCTGCGCCCCGTCCGCCGGGCGTAGGCCTCGACGTAGTCCGCTTCTTCCGGGATTCCCAGGGCCTGGAGGTCGCGTCCGGCCAGACCGCCCAGATGCGGCGGCATGCGGTACATCATCAGGTGATAGGCGAAGTCGGCCAGCGGATGGCCGAGCGTCGACAGCTCCCAGTCGATGACCGCCGCCACCTCGGGCCGGTCGGGCCGCAGGATCAGGTTGTCGATGCGGAAGTCGCCGTGGATGACCGAGGTCTCTTCGGACAGGTCCCGTTCGGCCAGCCAGTCGATCAGGGCGTCCATGTTCGGGTCGCGCCCGGCGTCCACGTCCTCGCGGTACTGGCGGGTCCACAGCGCCGTCTGCCGCGCCACGAACCCGCCGCGCCGGCCGTAGTCGCCCAGGCCCAGGGCGTCGATGTCGAGGGCATGCAGGCCGGCCAGGGTGGCGTTCATGGCGTCGAACGTCGCGGCGCGTTCCTGCGGGGAGGCGATGTCCGTGGTGGGGTCCCAGACGATCCGGCCCTCGACATGGTCCATTAGGTAGAAGGCCGTGCCCAGCACCTCGGGGTCCTCGCAGACGCCGAGGATGCGCGGCACGGGAAAGCCCGCCTGGCCCAGCGCGCCCATGACCCGCGCCTCGCGCAGCACGTCGTGAGCGCCCTTGAGCAGGGGGTCGGGCGGCTTGCGGCGCAGGACGAAGCTGCGGTCGCCCGCCTGGACGCGATAGGTGGGGTTGGACTGGCCGCCCGAGAACTGGCTGATCCGCAGGGCGCCGGAGGGCAGGTCCATTTGGGCCCGCATCCAGTCCGCCAGCGCGGCCGCGTCCAGTTCGAACCCGGCGCGCACGCCGCCGTCAGCACTTACAGGGCCGTCGCTCACAGGGATTGGCCGTCGTCGATGATGAAGACCCCGCCGGTGATCGGGGCGGCCTCGTCCGAGCCCAGCAGGATCAGGGTCGGATCCAGTCCGTCGCCCGGCATCAGTCGACGGCGCGGGAAGCCCCGGATCTGTTTCTCGCCGCCGGGGCTGGAGAACCAGTCCGAGTTCATTTCGGTCTCCAGATAGCCGGGGCAGACCGAGTTGACGTTGATCCCCTCGCGCGCCCATTCGCGGGCCAGCGACTTGCCCAGGGAGACGACGGCCGCCTTGGACGCGCAATAGCCGCTGAGGCCGGGAAGCTGCTGCTGCGCGCCGATGGAGGCGATCAGCACGATGCGGCCGCGACCGGCCCCGGCCGCGCCGTTGGCCTTCATCGCCCGGGCCGCCTCGCGGGCGGTCAGGAAGGCGCCGCGCACATTGACGGCGAACATCTGGTCGAACTCGGCGACGGGGGCGTCCAGCGCCAGTCCCGGCAGGCCTATCCCGGCGTTGGCGTAGGAGGTGTGCAGCGGGCCGAGGGCGGCCTCCGCCGCCGCGACCCCGGCCACGACCGAGGCCTCGTCGGCGACGTCCATGGCCACGGCGAAGGCGTCCCCGCCTTCGGCCCGGATGGCGTCGACCACGGCGGCGAGGCGGTCGGTGCGGCGGGCGGCGACGGTGACCCTGGCCCCCTCGCGCGCGGCGACCCGGGCCAGGTGTTCGCCGATGCCGGATGAGGCGCCGGTGATCAGGACGTGGCGGTCGGAAAGGCGACCCGAGGGGTGGGCGTCAGCGGGCATGACGCAGCCTCGCCGAGCGATCCACCGTGGCGACGGAGGCGGGCGAGGTCCCCGACCCCAGGCCCTCCAGCCCGCCGGCCTCCAGTTCGTCAATGGCGGCGCGCAGGTCCCGAAGGCGCGCCTCGGCGGCGGCGATCTCCGACGACAGGAAGCGGGTCACGATCTGATCGCCCGAGACTGCCGTCAGGGCGGCGTCGATGTCGGGCGTCGGCATGCCCAGGCGGCGCAGCCGGGCGATCAGCGCCGCCCGGCGCCGCTGCTCCGAATCGTAGCACCGCGCGCCGGAGGGGCGGCGTCCGGCGGTCAGCAGGCCGATGTCCTCATAGTGCCGCAGCGCCCGAAGGGTCGTTCCTGTCCGCGCCGCCAGTTCCCGAATGCTGATCGCCGGGCTCGCCGCCGCGGTTCTGGCGGGTCTCGGGGGCAGGGGCACGACCGTCATGGCTCTTTCTCCGTCACTTGCGTAACCGAACCTGCAATGATCAGTCCGGATTTGCAAGCCACATGGGCGCGCGCCTGTCACCCTCTGTGGAAGGTCGGGCGGTCGAAGGCGAACGCCCGCGGGCGGTCACTCCGCCTGGGCGGGCTTCAGCAGGAAGTGCGGCAACAGGCCGGCGATGACCCGGCGGCTCGAGTCTTCGTCCTGATCGAGCATATCGCGCAGGGGCGGGCCGATCAGGGCTTCGCCGAAGGCGCTGAGCGCGATGAACAGGACGGCGCCCGAGATGCGGGCGTGGGCCTGTCCGTCGGGATCGCCGAGCTTCTCCTGGATGGCGTGCACCAGGCCGGTCACAGCGTCCCGGACGGGCTCCAGCTGGGAAAGGTCGCCCTTCAGAACAATCCAGGCCGCCAGCTTGCCCGCGCCGCCCTCCGCGAAGGCGTCGAACACGGCGTTGACCAGCTCCAGCGGCGCGCCCTCGTCGGTGCGCAGGCGCACGATGGCGGTGTCGAGCGCCTGGGCGAGGTCCGCGACCATCGAGCCCATCAGCGCCGACTGCAGGCCGGCGGCCGAGCCGAAATGGTGGATCAGGTTGGTGTGCGTCACCCCGATGTCGTCCGCCACGGCCTTGAGCGTGACCGCATCCGGCCCGCCCGAAAGCAGGCGCGCGCGCGCACACATGATCGCCTCTAGGCGCGCTTCTTCAGGCGTGCGGCGGCGGCGGCGTGGAGATGGTATTGACATCTATGTAAGTTACATCCATGTAGATAAGCGGCTTGGTTAAGCCCAGCATGCGGAGAGAGCAAGTGACTGCCGAATCAATGGTTGGGGAAATGGCGTTCGATCGCAACGTGAGCCCCCCGACGCGGCTGAAGCCCCGCCGTGTCCAACCGGTCCGCGCCTGGCGCGCCCTGCGCCGGCTGATCGCGGACAAGGAAGACACCACCCAGGTCTTCGAGATCATGAACGCCCTGGCGGGCGGCTCGGTCCGCCGCGGCTACCAGCAGATGCTGGACCAGGCCGACGGCGGACGCCAGGCCTTCCTGATGACGGAGCTGGCCGACCGGTTGCAGGACAAGGACTGGCTGCGCGCCTTCCCGGAAGGCAGCGTTGGACGGGCCTATCTGGCGTTCATCGAGGAGCGCAATTTTTCCGCCTACGGACTGGCCGACGAGAGCCGCAAGGTGGCCGACACCGATATCGAGGCGGCCCACCCCCATGCCTGGTACGCGCGGCGTTTGCGCGACGTGCACGACATCTGGCATGTGCTGACCGGATACCGGACCGACGCCCTGGGCGAGGCCTGCGTGGTCGCCTTCTCGCTGCCCCAGACCCGCAGCCCCGGCTTCGGCGTGATCGCGGCGGGCGTGGCGGTGGAGTTCGTGAGGGCCAAGACCGGCTATCCCTGCGCCCGCGCCATTCTGCAGGCCTGGGTCCGCGGACGCCGGGCGGCCTGGTTGCCGGGCCTGGATTACGAGGCCCTGTTCGCCGAACCGCTGGACAGCGCCCGCGCGCGGCTGAACCTGACGGCGCCGACCGTGTATGAGCGCGTGCCGGTCGAGGCCCGCAACGCCTACGGGAGGATGGGGTGATCCGGGCGGCCGTCGTCGGCGTTCTGATACTGGTTGGAGCGACGTCGCCGGCGGTCTCGCAGGAGGCTTCGATCCTCGGGCGCTGGCGTACGCCCGCCGAGGGCGGGGTGGTTGAAATCCAGCGCTGCGGCGCGACCCTGTGCGGACGGCTGGTCGACGCCGCGCCGCTGCGGCGCGATCCGAACCAGAGGGACGTCCGCAATCGCGACGCCGCGCTTCGGGACCGGCCCCTGCGGGGACTGGCGGTGCTGCAGAACCTCACCGGCGGCCCGACCGAGTGGCGGGCCGGCCCGCTGTACGACCCGAACAGCGGGCAGAGCGCCGCGACCGGCACGGTGACCCTGGCTGGCGACTCCCTGGCCGTGCGGGGGTGTATCGCGCGCCTGCTGTGCCGCACCCAGACGTGGCGCAGGGTCCGGTGACGCTGGAGCTCCTGGAAACGACGACCGTCGCCGGGGACGCCGCCGCCGACGCCCTGTGGACGGGCCGGTTCTGGACGGCGGCCTATCGGCCCGGCGTGCCCGCCTGCATCGAGGACGACCTGGCGCGCTGGTCGAGCGTCCATCAGCTGTTCGAGGCGGATTCGCGCCGTTTCGCCGACCGCGTCGGGTTCGTCAGCCTGGGGGCGGAGGTGACCTACGGCCGCGCCCTGGCGGACGCGAAGGCCTTCGCGGGCTGGCTGCAGTCAGTGGGCGTGGAGCCCGGCGACCGGGTCGCCCTGATGATGCCGAACTGCCTGCAGTATCCGGTGGCCCTGTTCGGGGTCCTGTTCGCCGGGGGCGTGGTGGTCAATGTGAACCCGCTCTACACGGCGCGGGAGCTGAAGCATCAGCTGGCCGACAGCGGGGCGGTGGTCCTGGTGGCCATGGACCTGTTCGCCGCGACGCTGGAAGAGGGGGTGCGCGACACCGCCGTCCGTCAGGTCCTGCTGACCGGCATGGGCGACATGATGCCGGCGCCCAGGCGCTGGGCGGTGAACGCCATGACGGCGCGCGCGCCGGGCCGGAAGACGACCGGCGCGCTGAAGGCCGAGCGCTGGGGACGGGCGATGGCGCAGGGACGGCGGATTGGGTTTGAACCGGTCGAGCGCCGCCCGGACGACCTGGCCTTCCTGCAATATACCGGGGGCACGTCAGGCGTCGCCAAGGGCGCGATGCTGAGCCACCGCAACGTCCTGGCCAATGTGCTGCAGGGGCGGGCGTGGGTGATGAGCCAGATCCCGCCGGAGCAGGCGGTGGGCAACGTCACCATGCTGCCGCTCTACCATATCTTCTCCCTGACGGCGAACCTGCTGATGTTCGTCGGGGTCGGCGGCCGCAACATCCTGATCGCCAATCCGCGCGACGCCAAAGGGGTGGAATGGGTGCTGCGCAAGGAGCGGTTCACCGGCATGGCCGGGCTGAACACCCTGTTCGCCGGCCTCCTGAGCACGCCGGGCTTCCGCACCCGGGACTTCTCCGACCTGAAGCTGACCATCGCCGGCGGCATGGCGACCCAGCGCGTGATCGCCGAGGCGTGGCAGACGGCCACCGGGGCGCCGCTGATCGAGGGCTACGGCCTGACGGAATGCTCGCCGGTGGTGTGCATCGGCTATGTCGATCTGGACCAGCCCGGGAGCATGGGGTTCGACGGGACCGTCGGCCTGCCCGTGCCGTCGACCGAGGTGCGGATGCGCCGGGAAGACGGCGGCTGGTGCGGCCTGGAGGAGCCAGGCGAACTGTGCGTGCGCGGGCCGCAGGTCATGCGGGGCTACTGGAACCGACCGGAGGAGACGGCGAAGGTGCTGTCGCCGGACGGATGGCTGGGCACCGGCGACATCGGCGTGATGCAGGCCGACGGCCGGGTCCGCCTGGTCGACCGGATCAAGGACATGATCCTGGTGTCGGGCTTCAACGTCTATCCGAGCGAGATCGAGGACGTCGTGGCCGCCCATCCGATGGTCGAGGAGGTCGCCGCGATCGGCGTGCCGGACGCCGTCCAGGGCGAGCGGGTCAAGATCATCGTCGTGCCGCGCTCCGACGCCCTGACGCAGGAGGCCCTGATCGCCCACTGCCGGGAGCACCTGACCGGCTACAAGGTCCCCCGGCTGGTCGAGTTCCGCAGCGAGCCCCTGCCCAAATCGGCGGTCGGCAAGGTGCTGCGGCGCGAACTACGCGGCTGAAGCGGCCCGCCGCCGGGTGATCCACAGTCCGAATAGCGCCGCCACCGGGAACATCAGCACCCCGTAGACCGCAGCCGGCAGCGACATGTCCGGCCGCCCCAGCACCGCCTGGGCGACGACGATGGCGAGGGTGGCGTTGTGAATGCCGACCTCGAAGGCGCTGGCGACGGCCTGCGGCTGTTCGATCCGCAGCAGGCGGGGCACGACGTAGCCGACCGCCAGGCTGAGACCGCAGAAGGCGACCGAGATCCCGCCCAGCAGGGCGAAATTGGACGCCAGCAGGTCGAAACTGTTCACCGCCGCCCCGGCGATCACCAGGGCGAGGATCGCCACCGAGGCGATCCGCACGGGCTTGTCCATGGCCTTGGCGAAGGCCGGCTTCAGCGCCCGCACGGTCATGCCCAGCGCCACCGGCGCCAGGACGATCAGGAAGACCTCCAGCGTCTTCTTGAACTGCAGGCCGACGGACAGATCGCCGGGCTGGAAGAAGGCGATGGCCAGGTTGGTGATGACCGGCAGGGTCACCACGGCGATGACGGAGTTGATCGCCGTGAGCGAGATGTTCAGCGCCACGTCGCCCCGGAACAGGTGGCTGTAGAGGTTCGCCGTCGTTCCGCCGGGCGAGGCCGCCAGCAGCATCATCCCCACCGCCAGGATCGGCGGCAGGCGGAACAGCAGCACCAGGGCGAAGCAGAGCGCGGGCAGCAGCAGCAGCTGGCAGGCGAGGGCGACGCCGGCCGCCTTGGGCTGTCTGGCGACGCGGGCGAAGTCGCCGGGCGTGAGGTCCAGCCCCAGGCCGAACATGATCACCCCGAGGGCCAGGGGCAGTGCGACGGCGGCGAATTCCATTCAGGGATCCCTCAGACGATAGCGGCCATGGCCCGGCCCGCGGCCCGACCGGAGAAGATGCAGCCCCCCAGGAAGGAGCCCTCCAGAGCGTTGTAGCCATGCAGGCCGCCGCCGCCAAAGCCGGCCGCTTCGCCGGCGGCGTAGAGGCCTTCAAAGACGGCGCCGTCCGGGCGCAGGACCCGGCTGTCGAGATCGGTCTGCAGGCCGCCCAGGCTCTTGCGCGTCAGGACATGCAGCCTGACCCCGATCAGGGGACCGGCGGCAGGGTCGAGGATCCTGTGCGGCTTGGCGACCCGCGCCAGACGGTCGCCGGGATAGCGGCGCGCGTTGTGGATGCCCTGGATCTGGACGTCCTTGGCGTAGGGGTTGGCCATCTGGGCGTCGCGGGCCTCGATCTGGCGGCGCACCAGGTCGGGGTCCAGCAGCGGCGTCGGCGTCAGCGCATTCATGCGCGCGACCAGGGTCTCGAGATCGTCCGCGATCACGAAGTCGGCGCCCCGGGTCTTGAAGGCCTCGACCTCGGGCGACGCGCCCTTGCCGAGGCGGGTCTTCAGCACGCGCAGCCAGCTGCCCGAGGTGATGTCGCCGTTCTGTTCGGAGCCCGAGAGGGCGAACTCCTTCTCGATGATCTTCTGGGTGAGGATGAACCAGGAATGGTCGTGCCCGGTCAGGTCGGGCGTGGTGCGCAGATGGCGCAGCGTCGAGACGGTGTCGTAGCCGGGCAGGGCGGGGAAGGGCAGGCGCCGTCCCAGCGCATCCAGCCAGATCGACGACGGCCCGGGCAGGATCCGGATGGCGTGCCGGGGCCAGACCGGGTTCCAGTTCCGGACGCCCTCGACGTAGTGCCACATGCGGTCCCGGTTCACGAGGCGGGCGCCGGCCTGTTCGGCGATATCGAGCAGCCGCCCGTCGACGTAGGCCGGCACGCCGGTGAGCATCTCGCCCGGCGGGGGCCCGAGCCGGTCGGGCCAGAAGCGCCGCACCTGATCATGGTCTCCGCCGATGCCGCCCGTGGCGATCAGCACGACAGGCGCGCGCAGGGCGAAGGCCTCGACCTCTGTACGGTTTGACGGCGCGCCCCGCGGTGCATCGTCCGGCTCAAGCCGCGCGCCCGAGACCCCGGTGACGCGTCCCGCCTCCACGATCAGCGCATCGACGCGGCAGCGATGGTGGAAGGTCAGAAGGCCGCGCTTCGCCGCCTTGAGCGCGCGCCGGGCGAAGGGTTCGGACACGCCGGTGCCGGTGCCCCAGGCCACGTGGAACCGCGGGACGGAATTGCCGTGGCCGTCCGCCCGGCCGTCGCCCCGCTCGGCCCAGCCGACCATGGGGGTCAGCCGGATGCCATGGCGGCGCAGCCAGTCGCGCTTTTCGCCCGCCGCGAACTCGACATA
>NZ_JAHFPF010000254.1 GCF_023259385.1 Brevundimonas sp.
CGTTCAGGATGGTGGTCACATCGACCGGACGGGCCTCGGCGCGCTGAATGGGGGCGGGCGCGCGTTCCGGCGTGCGCTCGGACGGGGCGGGGGTGACGCGGGTCGGCTGCGGCGGCGCGGCGGCCAGGGCGGTGTAGGCGACCCCGCTGTCCTCGCCGTCCTCCGACGCGCCGGCCGAGGCGTACTGGACCGGGCCGGTGGCCTCGGGCCCGACGCCGAAGCCGCGCTGTTCGAAGAAGGTCTGGGCCACCTGGATGACCTGGCCGTTCGAGCGGGCGCGCTCGACCTCGAAGCCGGTGTCCATCAGGGCGGCGACGTGGGCGTTGCGGCTGGCCGTCGAGCGGCCGCCCAGGACGACGGTGATCAGCCGGCGGCCGTCGCGCACCGACGAGGCCGCCAGGTTGTAGCCCGAGGCGTTGGTGTAGCCGGTCTTCATGCCGTCATAGCCGTTGCCGGAATGGAGCAGGCCGTTGGTGTTGCGGTAGTCGCGCCCGTTGTAGGCCCAGTCGTGCAGGCCGAAATACCGATAGTACTGCGGATAGTCGCGCATGATGGCGCGGGCCAGGATGGCCAGGTCGCGGGCCGAGGTCAGCTGGCGCGCGTCGGGCAGGCCGTTGGCGTTGACGTAGCGCGTCTGGGTCATGCCCAGCTCCTGCGCCTTCAGGGTCATCTGGGCGGTGAAGCGGGCTTCCGAGCCGCCGATATGCTCGGCGATGGCCACGGCCATGTCGTTGGCGCTGCGCACCGCCGTGGCCTTCATGGCGTCGTCCAGGGTGATGGTCTGGCCGGCGGCGAGGCCCAGCTTGGACGGCGGCTGGCTGGCGGCGTGGGGCGACACGGTCAGGACGTCGTCCGGCTTGACCCGGCCCTCGGCCAGCGCCTCGAACGTCAGATACAGGGTCATCACCTTGGTGATGGAGGCC
The DNA here is from genome assembly GCF_023259385.1 of Brevundimonas sp. GTDB lineage: Bacteria > Pseudomonadota > Alphaproteobacteria > Caulobacterales > Caulobacteraceae > Brevundimonas. Next base: position 924 of record NZ_JAHFPF010000254.1, read on the forward strand.
GGGTAGCGGCGGCTGTCGGCATGGCGCGCGAACAGCACCTCGCCCGACTGGGCGTCCACCACGATGGCGGCGTAGCGCGCATTGTCGGCGGATTGGGCGACGAGGGGCGTGGCGGCGGGCGTCATCGCGATCGCGACGACCAGCATCAGCGAGAGCCATCCCCGGCGGAGCAATGCAGTCAACGGCAAGCGGCAAGCCTCACTAGTGTAGCGCGACGACGGCCCCCCGGCGTGACGCTGACATGAGGCTAACATGGGCGCGGGGGGTTTCATGAGGGTAAACAGGCCGTCAACAACTTTGTGAACCGTAGCGGGAACGCCGGTTCGTGAAAGTTTTGTGCAGTGCACAATCTCCCTTGACCCTTCTTCGCAGTTGCACCATATGAGCCTCGTCGCGACGGCTCCCCCGACGCGAGAAAAATAATCAGCGGCCCCCGCCGCCCAAGGTTCAGGAGAGACTTCCATGGCCGACAGCGCCGAAACCGTGAAGAAGACCGTCGAAACCGCCACCGCCAACGTCAAGGCTTCGGCCCAGACCGCGACGGCTCAAGCCGAGAAGATCCAGGCCGCCGGCGCCAAGGCCTTCCGCGAAGCCGCCGACAAGTCGGCCGCGGGCCTCGCCGAGCTGAACGCCGAAGGCAAGAAGAACCTCGAAGCCATCGTCGCCTCGGCCACCGCCGCCCAGAAGGGCGCCGAGACCCTGTCGGCCGCCTCGCTGGCCTACGGCAAGAAGTCCTGGGAAGACGGCGTCGCCGCCGCCCAGTCGCTGACCGCCGCCCGTTCGATCCAGGAACTGCTCGAGCTGCAGACCGCCTGGGCCAAGACGGCGACCGAAGCCTACCTGGCTGAAGTCACCAAGGCGACGGACGTGCTGACCGCCTCGGTCAAGGACAGCTTCAAGCCGATCAACGAGCGCGTCACCGCCTCGGTCGAAAAGTTCCAGGCCGCCCGCTAAGGCGACCTCGCTTTCAGTAAGCGTACCGAAGGCCCCGGTGGAAACGCCGGGGCTTTTTTCGCGTCCGTTCGAGCCGACCCTCAAGCCTTTCGCACCGGCTGACGCAGCAGCGTCCTGAGCTTCGCCGCCGGGGTCTTTCGCGGGTCGCTGAGATAGACCTCGTGATGCCGTCCGGCGAACTCGTAGCCGCCTTGGGGCATGATCTCGTCGTGCAGCCTGGCCAGCAGCGGGCCTTCATCATCGTAGCTCCCGACATGCAGGGCCTGGAGGCAGAGGCCCTCTCGCAGCGTCTCGGGCCGCAGCGTGGCGGCAAGCTCGATCCCCTTGTCCCTGCTGCGGGCGACGGCCTGCTCGAACATCGGCTGATCCAGGTCGTCGGGGACCATGATCATCATCGTCCAGTCCCACTCATGCTTGCGCCGCGCCGTGAAGCTTTCGGGGTTCGGCGCGGACCAGAGACCCTCGAGCGGCGGCACGACGAAGTCGCGCCCCTTGGCCTTGCACATGAACTTGGCCGCATAGGCCGTCGCGTACAGGCTCTCGACCGCGCGCCCGTACTCCGGCGCCGCATTCGGATCGCCGTGGCCGTCCACCATGAGATAGGCGACCGGAGGCGCCTCGATGAGCGTGAAACGATTGAGCGGGGCGCTGAACAGGTCCTTCCGGGCCTTCTTCAGGTCGAGTTTGTCCATTCGCCGCTCCTGCGTTCGGGTTCGCCGAAACTATCCCACGGGCGCGGCCCCGTTCACGTCAGCAGGGCAGGCGGCGCGCGCCTATTCCGACGCTGGGCCGTGGTCGTAGCTGAACACCCGGGCCAGTTTCCAGCGGCCGTCCTCCAGCTTCCAGATCTGGCTGAATTTGGCGCGTCCGGCGAGCACCTCGGCGTTGTCGCCCTGGGCCTCGTAGAACAGGTGCTCGCCCGTCTCGACGGCGCCGTAGGCGTTCATCCGGTAGATATGCAGCGTGCCCGGTACGATCTCGCGGCGGGTCCTCCAGCCGCCGGGCGCGCGCCGGGCCTCGCATCGGGTGCGGTACTGGTCCACGAAGGCCGCGCCGGTCGTGACCATCAGCCCGCCGCGGTCGTCGAAGAACTCGAAATCGTCGGTCACCATGGCTGCCAGCCGGTCCGGATCGCAGCCCTCGAAGAACAGTTCGAAGAAGGCCGCGTCGCTGGCCGTCACGGCCTCGGTCAGGGCCGGGCCCTGCGGGATCTCCGCCGACTGGGTCTGCAGCAGGGCCGTGATGGCCAGGGCGATGAGTGGGGACATGGAACCTCCGCGACGGCGCATCCGGCCGAGGGGGAGCATCGCGCGCACGGGCCGCAAGGTCCCGTGAATCTTCGGTCATTCGCCCCTACGTCCGATCCTGACGCATGGCCGTGTCATCCTGCCGGGCATGATCAGCCAGTTTCTCCTCGATGACGGCTCTGCGGACATGCCGGCGATCCATCGTTTCGCCGTGGTCCAGGCGGCGGCAGCCCGTCGTCAGGGTCGCCCCTGCGCCGCCCGCGACTGGGGCCGCGTCGTCACCAAAGCCCTGCGCGCCCTGCGTTTCGCCGCCCGCCTGAAGGCCGGACGGTTGCGCGACGATCCGCACTCTTCGCACTCGATTTTTCTGGACCGCCGGAGAAAGGTTCGGAGCCTGTCGTTCCGACCGCCGCGCCCGATCCCGACCGCCGCCGGACCTTCCGCGAGGGGCGAAGGCGACGATGAGGCGCCTCCAAAAACTGAAATTCGCACACAGCCTACCTCTCCATCGCCCGTTCAAGGCGATGGGGAGGACAGATCGCGCCAGCGATCAGGAGGGGGCGGCGCAGGCGTTGGATGCCGGCCCGCCAATCCCCTCTGTCCGCGCCGCCCCTTCCTGGTCGCCGCTGACGCGCCGACCCGTCCTCCCCATCCGCCTTCGCGAATGGAGAGGTGAGCGGTTCGGCGCCTCTCTCACGTAAGCTGTGACTTGCCGCATCTACAAAAGCGGCGGACACTTCCTATCTGTCCTTCCGACTCCCCCAAAACCGGACAACGAATGCCGCCGTCACGCAAGATCGGCGATCAGGGCGAGGGCTCCGGCTCCGCGACGATCACCGAAACAAGGCCGAAACTTCAGAAGCCCTCGCTCTATCGGGTGCTGATCCTGAACGACGACTACACGCCGATGGAGTTCGTTATCTACGTGCTGGAGCGGTTCTTCCAGAAGAGCCGCGAGGACGCGACCCGCATCATGCTGCATGTGCACCAGCATGGCGTCGGGGTCTGCGGTGTCTTCACCTATGAGGTGGCCGAAACCAAGGTCGCCCAGGTGATCGAGACCGCCCGCCGCCACCAGCACCCGCTTCAATGCACGATGGAAAAGGACTGAGAGGAACCTCCATGCCTTCGTTTTCCCGTCCTCTCGAAGAGACCCTGCACCGCGCGGTGCACTACGCCAACGAGCGCCGGCATGAATACGCCACGCTCGAGCATCTCCTGCTGGCCCTCGTGGATGATCCCGACGCGGCCAATGTGATGACGGCCTGCAACGTCGATCTGACGGCGCTGAAGACCGCCCTGACCCTGTATGTCGACACCGACCTGGCCGCGCTGGCGACCTCGGACGGCGACGACGCCAAGCCGACCGCCGGCTTCCAGCGCGTGATCCAGCGCGCGGTGATCCATGTCCAGTCCTCGGGCCGCGAGGAAGTCACCGGCGCGAACGTGCTGGTGGCCATCTTCAGCGAGCGCGAGAGCCACGCCGCCTACTTCCTGCAGGAGCAGGACATGACGCGGTACGACGCGGTCAACTTCATCGCCCACGGCATCGCCAAGAAGGCGGGCGCGGGCGAGACCCGTCCGGCCAAGACCGGCGGCGCCAGCCCCGAGGACGCCGAGGACGCCGCCGCCGCCAAGACCGGCGGAGAGGCGCTGGAGGCCTATTGCGTCGATCTCAACGAGAAGGCCCGCAAGGGCAAGATCGACCCGCTGATCGGCCGCCACGCCGAGGTCGATCGGGCGATCCAGATCCTGTGCCGCCGGACCAAGAACAACCCGCTGCTCGTCGGCGAACCCGGCGTCGGCAAGACGGCCATCGCCGAAGGTCTGGCGCTGAAGATCGTCAAGGGCGAGGTG
>NZ_JAHFPF010000255.1 GCF_023259385.1 Brevundimonas sp.
CGACCGGGGTCTCGGCGAAGATCAGGCGGCTGAGCGCGCCGTTGCGCGACAGGACGACATGGTCCGCGCCGACCGACTGCAGCGTCAGGCCGGGCTCGACCTCCTCGCCGACTCCGACGGAGATCTGGCGGCCGTCGGCCAGGCCGATGATGGCCGAGCCGCCACCGGCGCCGTCGGCGCGGACGCCGAACAGGCGCATCTGGCTGCTGCCCGCGGCGGTGGCTTCCGCCATGCTGGACTGGCCGCCGGTGCGGAAGAAGGCGTCGAAACGCTGGAAGATGGAGGTGTCGGCGGAGCGGTTCGCCGCCGGCGCCTCCGCCGAGGCGACCGGCGGCGGCTCGACGAACAGCCAGACCAGACGCCCGACCTGCACCAGCAGGACGGCGACCAGCAGGCCCTCGACGAGGGGCCGGAGCCGGACCGGACGCGCCGCGACATCCTGCGCGAACGCGCGGGCCGAGGTGGTCCAGTTGCGAAGAACAGCGATCACGAGAGGACGCCCGTCATGGCCCCCGACGGCCCGGAACAGTCCTAGCTCAATCGTCCGGGTTCGGGCTTCACGCGCTCATGACGGCGACGCGAACTTGTTATGACAACCCAGCCGTTTCCGGACAAAATCTCCACACAGCCTGCACGGAAAAGGCCGGCCCCGGATGGAGCCGGCCTTTCCATTTTCGGCAGGATCAGAAGCGGGCGGTCAGGCTGACCGAGCCGCTGGTTCCCAGTTCGTAGCCGTTGATGACGACCCGGTTTCCGAGCTCCTGGTATTCGAGGAACTCCTCGCCCAGCAGGTTCCGCAGCTCGACCGCCACGCCGTATTCGCGGCCCGCGTAGTCGAAGTCCTTGCGGAAGACGAAGTCGAGCTGGACGCCCGGCTCCTGGATCAGGTCAGGTTCGCCCGGACGGCCGCGCGCCGAGGTGCGCTCCGACACGAAGTTGGCGATCAGGGTCGCCTGCGAGCGGGCCGTGTCGTCTTCCCAGCCCAGTTGCAGGTTGGCGACGTGCTCGGACTGGCCTTGCAGGCGGCTGCCGTCGACCACGTAGAACGAGGCCGGCTGGGCGACGCCCAGGCTGTTCTGGGTGATGACGGTGTCGCCCGACCCGACGTTCACTTCGGACTTGGAGTAGGTGTAGTTGGCCTGGATCAGCCACCGCTTGTTGGCGATGAAGTCCATCTCCGAGCCGAACTCGAAATACTTCTTCACCTCGACCTCGGCGCCCTGGATGGTCGCGTTCGGCGCGTTGAGGAAGGTCTGCGAGATCGACGAGCCCTGGTCGACGACGCTCGACTCGATGGGCTTGTCCAGGTCCTTGTAGAAGAGACCGGCCGTCACATACTGATCGCGGGCGAAGTACCATTCCCAGCGCGCGTCGATGTTCAGGATCTCGGTATCGACCAGGTAGGGGTTGCCGATGAAGGTCCGGTCGCTCTCGACGTCCGTGTACTGCTGCGGCGCCAGTTCGCGGAACTGGGGGCGACCGATCGTCTTGGACGCGCCGAAGCGGAGCTGCATGTCCTCGGCGAAGTTCCAGGTGATGGTGCCCGCCGGCAGGATGTACTCTTCCTCGATCCGGGTCGGCAGGAAGCCGGTCGTGCCGCCGAACAGGTCGCGCGGGGTCACGGTCTGCTCGCCCTGCTCGGCGCGGACGCCGATGTTCAGGTTGACCAGCGGGATGATCTCCGCCGCCACCTGGGCGTAGGCGGCCTTGACCGTCAGCTGGCCGTCGAAGGCCGCGGCGCCGTTGGTCCCGGTGATCTCCTCGATCTGGAGGTACGGCCCGATGTTGATGTCCGCGAACAGGAAGTCGACGCGCGACTCCAGCTGATCGGCGCTCAGGCCGTTCGGGGCGATGAAGCGCAGGGTGCGCTGCTCGGATTCCCGGTTGTTGTCCGAATAGGCGACGCCGAAGGAGAAGACGGCTTCGCGGGCGTCGGAGAGCGGCAGGGTGTAGCTGACGTCCGCGCCGCCCGAGACGATGTCGTCGTCCAGTTCGCTGAACGAGATGGCGTTGGTCTCGATGTCGTGGATCCAGTCGCCGGCCACGTTCTGGCCGTAGCCGAAGCGGCTCTCGTACGGCGCGTCACGCGAGGTTTTGGCGTAGGCCGCCCGCCAGTCGAACTCCCACTCGCCGGCGCCGCCGAAGGTGTGCTCGCCGGCCAGCTGGGTCGAGAACAGCTGACGCACGAACCATTCGGTGTTGTCGGTGCGGCGCTGACCGCCCGAGCCGTCATCGAAGCCCGCTTCCGAACGCGCTTCCTTGGTGACGTTGCGGACGTAGAGGTTGGTCCACTTCAGCGTGTTGGTGTCGCTGGTCAGGCTCAGGGCGCCGAGGAAGTTCAGGGTCAGGTCGTTCTGGTTCGACTGGAAGTCGAAGTCGTTGGCGGTGACCAGCTGGCCGCTATCGATACGGCCCGTCTGGCGCACGCCGCGACGGCCGCTCCACTTGTTGTCGTACGAGGCCACGAAGACGCCGCCCAGCGTCCCCATGCCGGTTTCCATGTTCGTGCCGCCGGTGAAGCGCAGGCCGAAATTGGCGGGCGTGGTCTCACGCTGCAGCAGGCGCAGCGGCGCGTTGACCAGCGACTGGCCCATGTGGCGCAGTTCGGTAGCGGTGAAGTTGGCCGCCGAGATGCGCTTGCCGCTGCCGAAGCCGAGCTGGAGCGCGCCCGGGACATCGCGGGTGCCGTCGTCGAAGCTCGTGAAGTCGGTGCGCGAGCCGTAATAGATCAGCAATTCCTTGTTCGTCGTCTCCGTGTTGCCGCCGATCGAGGCCTGCATGCTGAAGAACGGCTGGCCCGGCGTGTCGATGGTGTGCAGGTCGACGACGCCGCCGCCGAACTCGCCGGGGAAGGACACCGAATAGGTCTTCTGGACCGTCAGGCCCGCCAGCACTTCCGACGGGAACAGGTCCAGCGGGACGACGCGTTGCAGCGGCTCGGGGCTGGGCAGCGGCGAACCATTCAGCAGGGCCGACGAATAACGCTCGCCGAGACCGCGCACATAGATGAAGCGACCCTCGACGATCGACAGGCCGGTGACACGCGACAGGGCCTGGGCGGCGTCGGCGTCGCCGGTGCGCTGCAGGTCTTCGGCGGTCACGAAGGCGGCGACCTCGGGGCTCTCGCGGTTCGGCTGCGGGATGTAGCGGCCCAGAACGACGACCTCGCCGAGGTCGGTCTCCGTGTCGACCGGCGGCTCGGCCTGCGCGGCCGGCGTCTGGGTCGTCGGGGCGGTCTGGGCCAGGGCGACGCCCGGCGCGACCAGGGCGGTGGTGGCGAGCAGAAGCCCGCCAAGGGACATTTTCACGGTCTTCATGGTCTGCGCCTCGAAGGGATCAACGGAAGGGTTCGGTAGCCGGGCGGCGGCGGGAAGCCGCCGCCCGTCCATCCGTCGTCAGCAGGTCAGGCTGGGGGCCGCGGCGTTGGCCGCCTGCAGGCCGCAGGTCCAGCCCTGGTACCAGGTGTCCGCCGCGTTCCGCACGGCGCCGACGTAGGTCACCGCGGTGAAGAAGCTGTAGATCGCCGGGGCGTTGGCCGGGGTCACAGCAGTCTCGTTGGCGCCGTTGATGAAGGCCAGGCTCTGGGCCGTCAGGGTGGCGCCGGCCGGAGCCGTCATCGACGAGACGCCCGTCGCGGTGTTGCCGACGTTCGTGGCGTTGATGAACACCGCTTCAGTGGCGACCGCGTTGACGTTCGAGTCGTTCTCGTACGGACGGTTGCAGGCGAAGAAGACCGAACGGAACACCGGAGCGTTGGTGACCGTCTGGGCGTCGTCGATGTCCAGGCAGGCCGCGGCCGAGGTCGACGGGTTGGTGATCACCGAGTTGATGATCGTCGGCTGGGTGCCGGTGTTCAGCGTCAGCAGGGCGTCGGCGGCCACGGCCGCGTTACGGCCGACGATGGTCCAGTTCGAGACCTTGGGCTGGGCGTAGAAGGCGGTGCCCGACGGGGCGGCCGACCATTCGAAGCCGCGGCTGCCGTTGGTCACGGCCGTGGCGCGCTGGGTGATGATGCCGAACTGGGCGCCGCCGCGCCAGCCGGTGTCGGTGTCCAGGCCGTCGTCGTCAGCGCCGTTGATCACGATGTGGCTCAGGTTGACGGTGCCGCCGAAGATTTCGATGCCGTCGTCCGAGCTGTTGTAGGCCTGGACGTGGTCGATCACGGTGCCGGAACCGACGCCGGCCAGGGTCAGGGCCTGCAGCTCGTTGTTCGGCGAGATTTCGAAGCCCGAGTAGCGGATCTGGACGTAGCGCAGACGGCCCGAGTTATCGGTCGGGCTGTTGCCGCCGTAGTTGGCGCTGGTGCCTTCGACCTGACCGACGCAGGCGATGTTCGGCGCGGTGACGCCGACCGGGCAGACCGCCGTCGGGGCGCGGCCGGCGATGACGACGCCGCCCCACTGGCCTTGCGAGTTCTCGGTGGTGGTGCCTTCGACGTTGGCGCGGCTGGTGAAGATGATCGGGTTGGTGGCGGTGCCTTCAGCGAAGATCTGCGAACCGCGGTTGACCAGCAGGTAGTCCGAGCCGCCCGAGCCGTACAGGCGCACGCCGGCTTCGATGGTCAGGATGCCTTGCTGGGTGCCGGCGACCGGAGCGGCCGGATCGGCGCCGCGGTCGTTGCCGACTTCCGTGCGACCCGAGATCGAATAGATGGTGCCGGCGCGCAGCGGCACGGTCAGGTTGCCGGTGATGGTGGTCGGCAGTTGGCAGGCGCGCAGCGTGCCCGCGGCGACGACGCCGACGTTGGCGAAGCCGGTGGGGCAGTCGGCGGCCGGGGTTCCCGGAGCCGGGGGCGTCACGCCGCCGCCGCCGCCGCCCGTGCCGCCGCCGAAGTCGCCTTCGCCGGGCGAAGCCACTTCAGACGAACCGCAGGCGGCGAGGGTCAGGGCGCTGGCCGACAGGGCCAGCAGGGTGGTCAGTTTGAAGCCGGTCATCGTTTTCACCGTGTCTGGTCCAGAGGAACTCACGGCAGGTGAGACC
>NZ_JAHFPF010000256.1 GCF_023259385.1 Brevundimonas sp.
TTGCCGCGCACGATGAAGGACTTGGCCCCCATCGAGCCGGGGATGATGCCCAGCTCGCCGGCCTTGGCCGACACCGCGCCCTTGCGGGTCAGGAACACGTCCTTGCCGAAGTGGCGCTCCTTCGAGACGTAGTTGTGGTGGCAGTTCACCGCTTCCTGCGTCGTCTCCAGATCCGGCCAGAACGCGCGCAGCACGTTCAGGACGCTGTCCATCATCACCTCGCGGTTGGCGCGGGCGTACTTCTGCGCCCACGACACCGCCCGGACGTAGTCGATGAACCCCTCCGACCCTTCCGGGAAGTAGGCCAGGTCCTGATCCGGCAGGTTCAGGAACCAGCGACGCGCTTCATGCTTGGCCCGCTCGATGAAGTAGGTCCCGAAGCGATTGCCCACGCCCCGAGAGCCGGAGTGCAGCATCACCCACACGTCCCCCGCCTCGTCGAGGCAGAGCTCGATGAAGTGGTTGCCCGTGCCCAGCGTGCCCAGGTGGCCGAATCCCCGGTGGTGCGCCGCCTTGGGGTGCTTCTCCACCACGGCGTCGTAGCCGGCCTTGAGGTCGGTCCAGCGGGTGATGGCCGAGGCCGGGGGCTCGTCGGCCCAGGCGCCCTTGTCGTTGCGCCCGCCGTTGTCGGTGCGGCCGTGCGGGACGGCCGCCTCGATGGCGGAGCGGATGCCCGACAGGTCGTCCGGCAGGTGTTCGGCGCGGATCGAGGTCCGCACCGCCATCATGCCGCAGCCGATGTCCACGCCCACGGCGGCCGGGATGATGGCCCCCACGGTCGGGATCACCGATCCCACCGTCGCGCCCATCCCCCAGTGCACGTCGGGCATGACCGCGACGTGTTTGTGGATGAACGGCAGCGACGCCACGTTCTTCAGCTGCTTGAGCGCGGCGTCCTCGATCGGCACGCCGCGGGTCCACGCCTTGATGGGCGCGCCCGGGCTGTCGATCACGTCATAGTCGCGCATGGGTCTCTCCTTTCCTTGTTGTCCTTCCGGACCGGCGGGAGAGCTCTTGCGGATACAAGAAACCCCTCCGGCCGGTTGGCGGGAGGGGTTGCTTGAAAACCGAAGCCGATCTGGCCCTGTCGTTCTCCTAGACACCCTTCGCGCGCACGCCCTTGCCCTCGACCGGATTCCGGTCGAGCTGCATGGGCAGCTGCGAGGTGGCGTAACAGGCGAACATGGGTCGTCTCGTTTTCGGGAGGGCGCTGATATCCGAAGCTTCGCCGGAAGGCCAGCCCGAAAAACTCAGTGCGGCAGGCCGCGCAGCTGGATCAGAGGGATGACGATGTCCTCCTCGTCCTCCAGATGGCGCAGCAGGGATGGGGCGATCGCGTCGATGGCGTCGCCCAGCCGCGCGGCCCGGTCGGCGGCGTCGGCGGCGTCGGCGGCGTTGGACGAGACCGCCTGATGGAAGGCGAGGCCCGACTGGAACAGGGTTTCGAGCTGGCCGTGGATGACGTCGTGATCGCGGTCCAGAAGGTCGATGCCGTGGCCGATCTTCGGCTCGATCTCGCGCATCATCGGGAAATACTGGCCGCTTTCGATCCGGTGGTGGCCGTCCAGGTGCTGCAGGAAGGATTGCAGCGCCGGGATCAACTGACGGTGCAGCACGCGAATGTCGCCGCCCGCCCGCCACTGGCTGACCAGGCCGTCCATATGACCCTGATGGCCCCGGAAGGAGCCGTGCATCTGCAGCCAGAAGGCGGCGGTCTGGTCGAGGCCCGGTTCGGCCCAGCGGTCGCGGGGGTATTCCTCTCGCAGGTACAGCATCTCGACCGGCAGGCCGTGGCGGCGGGCCAGGGCGAGGGCGTCGTCCGAAGGGTCAGACAACGGCGGCGGTCGTCTTGATGAAGCCGCCGCCCAGCAGCCGGTCGGGATCGGCCGGATCGTACAGGGCGCAAGCCTGGCCGGGGGCGACGCCTTCCTCGCCCGCGGCGAACACCAGCGAGACGACGCCGTCGACCAGCGCCAGGCGGGCAGGCGAGGGCGGGCGGGTCGAGCGGACGCGGGCCAGCACCGGCGCGCCGGCCTCGGCCGCCGCCTCGATGGAGGCCTCGTCGCCCAGCCAGTTGGTCTCGTCCAGCGTCAGGGAGGCGGTCAGCAGGGCCTCGCGCGGGCCGACGATGACGTGGCGCTTGGCCGGATCCAGCTTGGTCACGAACAGGGGCTCGCCCACGGCGACGTTCAGGCCGCGGCGTTGACCGATGGTGTAGTCGGTGATGCCCGAGTGGTTCCCCAGCACGCGGCCGTCCATGTGCACGATCTCGCCGGCCTCGCGGCCCTGCGGGCGCAGCTTGTCGATCAGGGTACGGTAGTCGCCGTTGGGGACGAAGCAGATGTCCTGGCTGTCCGGCTTGGCGGCGATGCGCAGGCCCAGCTCCAGGGCGACGCCCCGGACCTGCGGCTTCTCCAGATCGGCCAGCGGGAAGCGCAGGAAGTCCAGCTGCTGCGCCGTGGTGGCGAACAGGAAGTAGGACTGGTCGCGCGAGTGGTCGATGGCCTTGCGCATCTGGGCGCGGCCGTCGGCGCCGACGGCGCGGCGGACATAGTGGCCGGTGGCCATGGCCTCGGCGCCCAGGTCGCGGGCGACATCCAGCAGGTCGCGGAACTTGACCGTCTGATTGCAGCGGATGCACGGCACCGGCGTCTGGCCCGCCAGATAGGAGTCGGCGAACTGGTCGATCACGGCGTCGCGGAAACGGCTTTCGTAGTCGAGGACGTAGTGGGGGATGCCCAGGGTTTCGGCCGCCAGCCGGGCGTCGTGGATGTCCTGACCGGCGCAGCAGGCGCCCTTCTTCTTCAGGGCCGCGCCGTGGTCGTAGAGCTGCAGCGTCACGCCTACGACGTCATAGCCCGCCTTGTGCAGCAGGCCCGCGACGACGGTGGAATCCACGCCGCCCGACATGGCCGCCACCACGCGCGATCCGACCGGCAGGCCGACCGCCAGGCGCGCGCTCTCGATCGCCGCGTCCATGTCCTGCGGCGAGGCCATGGGGGCGATGTTCGGAACGGGGCAGATGTCCTCGGCGAAACTCATGGGCGCCAGATAGTACATGAGGGGTGCAATTTCGAGGCCGGGGCCTGAAACGACAACGACCGCCCCGTTTCCGGGGCGGTCGCTGCAGGCGTTACGCGGGGAGACGTCTTATCCGCGATAGTGCTGGATGCGCGTGGTCCGCAGACCTTGCATGCCCCATTTGTCGATCGCCTTCTGCCAGGCGATGAACTCTTCCGCCGTGAGACGATAGCGGGCCAGCGCGTCCTCAAGGCTGATCAGACCCCCGCGTACGGCGGCGACGACCTCGGCCTTGCGACGGATCACCCAGCGATCCGTATTGGCCGGCGGCAGGTCACGCAGCGTAAGCGGCGTGCCGGTCGGTCCGACCACGTATTGTTCGCCTCGATTATTAAGGCGTCGCTCTTGCAACATGGGCTTATGCCTCATTCACCACCACCATTGAGCGTGCAAGGTAGCGCGCGGCCGCTAAGGGCCGTTTAAGCGTCGTGGTGAAGGAAAGGATAAAATCCCTTCCGCCCACCCCCCCAATATTCAACGAAGTCTTCATTGAGACTAACCGTCAGTTACCTGCGTATCAGCGTTTGATGTTGATCAACTCGGCGAGCATCTCATCCGCGGTCGTGATGATCTTGGACGAGGCGGAGTAGGCGCGCTGGGTGGTGATCAGGCCGGTGAACTCGGCCGACAGATCGACGGTCGAGGATTCCAGCTGCTGGGACGCCAGGGTGCCTGCGCCGCCCGTGCCCGCGGCCTTCAGGTTGAAGGTGCCGGACTCCAGGCTGACGGAGTAGGCGTTGCCGCTGACTTCCTTCAGGCTGTCGGGGCTCGGGAAGGTGGCGACCGCGACCTGGGCGATCCGGCGCATGACGCCGTTGTCGAAGATGGCGGTGACGAAGCCGCCTTCATCGATGGTGATCTCGCTCAGATTGCCGAAGGCCGTGCCGTTGGTGACGGTCGACTGCACCACCGAGGCGGTGTTCAGCTGGCTGAGGCCGCCGGCCGAGGTGTTCAGGTCCAGGGTCACCGTCTGGGCGGCGATGCCCAGGCCGTCGGCCCATTTGACCTTGCCGTTGTCCAGCGGGTCGTTCGGATCGATCGTGTTGTTCGGGTCCGATTCCAGGAAGCTGAGCGAGGCCTGGGTCGGGTCGTCGAACAGACCCTTGCCCGCCGGCCAGCCCTGCATCGTCTCGACGTCGAGGCGGCCCGAGGGGGTGAAGGCGATCAGGCCGGTCTTGATCTGACCGTTCGAGAAGGGGGCGCCGGTGACGACGTCGCCGGCCGGGACCGAGACGACTTCGGCGTACCACTGGTTCGGCTCGGCGCTCTTCAGGAAGCGGATTTCCAGATTGCGCTGGCCGCCCTTGGAGTCCGAAACCGGGATGTTCATCTTGAAGTCGGGCTTCACGCCGACGGGGTTGTCGTCGTCCGCGTTGTACATCGCCATCGAGTTGACGGACGGGTCGTACTTGGTCTTGGCGATGCCGTCGTTGGCCATGCCGATGTCGGCGAAGTTGATGGCGAAGGGCGTGCCGGCGACCGGAGGCGTGCCGCTGGTCGGGGTGATGGTCAGCGCCGTGGCGCTGGCGGTGGCCGAGCCGTTGGCGCCGGCCGTCGGCGTGAAGCCGGTCAGGACGCCCGCGGCGTTATAGGTCGCCGTGCCGGTGATGTTGGTGATGCCGGTCTTGATGGTCACATCATAGGTGCCGGCGCCGGTCCGCTTGTAGGAGACCGACATGTTGTGGCCGACCGGCGGCACCGCGGCGTCCTGGACGTTGGGGTAGGCGTTGGCGCCGGCGGCCGACGACACGTCCTGGGTCGAACGCAGGTTGGCGTTGATCTGGACGCGGGTGGTCGGCTCGGCCGTGCCGCCGACCGAACCGATGTTGATCGAGCGCAGGCGCGACAGGTCCGAAGGAT
>NZ_JAHFPF010000025.1 GCF_023259385.1 Brevundimonas sp.
TATTGATCGGTAAACGGGAGCCGCTTCGGCGGCTCCCGTCCTGACATAAGTCAGACTTATGTTCAGCTTCACCATTCTCGGCCTCGGATCATTGAATCATCACGGTTGTCGTCTGGCGCTCGTCATATGAGACCATCATCTGACTTGTCGTCGCCGCTCCCCGCGACAGGAGGATGATCCGATGACCAAGACCCTGCTTACCCTCGCCGCCTTCACTCTGCTGGCCGCCGCTCCGGCCGCCGCCCAGGACAGCATCCGCGTGTCCCCCAACGGTCTGGACCTGTCGACGCCCGCCGGCGCGGCGGCGTTCGACGCCCGCGTGGCCGCCGCCGCCCGCGACGCCTGCGTGACGTCTTCGCGCCGGACGCCCAGCGCCGTCTGCATCCGGCAAATCCAGCGCGAAGCGATCCGTCAGCTGCCGCAAGCCCGTCAGGACGACTACGCCCGCGCCCGCCGCAGCGACAGCCCGCAGGCCATGGTCGCCCCCGCCTGGCCGGCGTGATCCCGGGCATGAGGTGCAAAAAGGGCCGGCGGAGATGATCCGCCGGCCCTCTTCTTTTCGTCCGGTCGCCCTGCGGCCGGGCCGTCAGGAGGTCGGGAAGCCCCGCACCTTCAGCAGCGCCCGCACGTCCGGGTCGCGGCCACGGAAGGCGCGATAGGCTTCGGCGCGATCCACAGTGTTGCCCGGGGCAAGCATGATCTCCTTGAAGCGACGCGCGATGTCCGGATTGAACACATCGCCCGACTCCTCGAAGTAGGCCCAGGTGTCGGCGTCCATCGTCTCGGACCAGAGGTACGAATAATACCCGGCCGAGTAGCTGTCCGACGTGAACAGGTGATTGAACTGCGGCAGGCGGTGCCGCATCACGATCTCCTTGGGCATGCCGTAACGCTCCAGCGAGGCCTTCTCGAAGGCGTCGATGTCGGTCGGCGGCGTGGCCTGGGTGTGTAGGTCCATATCGACCAGCGCCGAGGACAGGTAGCTGACCGTCGCGTAGCCCTGGTTGAAGGTCGAAGCGGCCTCGACCTTGTCCAACAGCGCCTGCGGCATCGATTGGCCGGTCTGCACGTGCTTCATGTAGCCGTTCAGGATCGGACGGCTCAGCACCCAGTGCTCGTGCACTTGCGAGGGATACTCGACGAAGTCGCGCGGCGTGCCGCCCAGCGCCGGATAGACCACATTGGACGAATAGGCGTGCAGGGTGTGGCCGAACTCGTGGAACAGGGTCTCGGCGTCGTCCAGCGAGATCAGGATCGGCTCGCCGCCCTCGGCCTTGATGAAGTTGTTGTTGTTCGAGCCGAGGGTGTTCTTCGGTCCGTCGAAGGTCGAATGCGACCGGTAGGTCGTCATCCAGGCGCCCGACCGCTTGCCCGCGCGGGCGTAGTCGTCGGTGTAATACAGGCCGATCGGACGGCCCGCGTCCTTGACCTCATAGACCACCACATCCGGGTGGAAGACCGGCACGGTCCCCGGCGCCAGCTTCTCGAAGGTGAAGCCATACAGGCGGCGCGCCATCTCGAACGAGCCGGCGCGGACATTGTTGAGCTCGAAATACGGCTTCAGCTCATTCTGATCGAGGTCGTACTTCTGCTTCCGGACCTTCTCCGAATAATAGAGATAATCCCACGGCTCGATGTCGTGCCCGGCGATGGCGCGCATGTCCGCCACTTCCTCGGTGACGCGGGCCTTGGCCGGAGCCCAGACGCGGTTCATCAGCTCCATCGCCGCGGCCGGGGTCTTGGCCATGGTGTCCTGCATGCGCAGTTCGGCGTGGTTGCGGTAGCCCAGCAGGCGGGCGCGCTGCTGACGCAGGCGCACGATCTCGGCGATGGTCGAGTTGGTGTCGTTGCGGTCGCCGTTGTCGCCACGGTTCACGAACTTGCGCCACACCACCTCACGCAGGGCGCGGTCATCGGCGAAGCTGAGGAAGGGATCCACGCTGGAGCGGGTGTTGATGATCGCCCAGCCCTGCAGGTTGCGATTGCGGGCGGCCGCCGCGGCGGCGGCCTTGTTCGAGGCGGGCAGGCCCGCGACGCCGGCTTCGTTGGGGATCACCGTCCAGGTGTTCTCGTCGGCCACGACCTTCTGGCTGAAGGCGGTGAAGGCGTTGGCCAGGGCGGTGTTGATCCGGCCCAGCTCGGCCTTGCCGGCGGCGTCCAGCGCCGCGCCCGAGCGGATGAAGCTGTCGCGGCTGCGGGTCGCGATGCGCTTCTGGGCGGCGGTCAGACCCATGGCGTCAGCGTTGTCGGCGACCGTCTTCACGCGCTGGAACAGTTTGGCGTTGAAGCTGATCTCGTCGCCGGCGGCGGACAGCAGCGGCGACAGCTCGGTGTCGACCGCATTGTAGTCGTCCGACCCGATGTTGGAGGTCATGACGCCGTAGATGTTGCCGACCAGATCCAGCGGCTCGCCCGCCATCTGCATGGCTACCAGGGTGTTGGCGAAGGTCGGGGCCTCGGCGTTGTCGGCGATGGCGTTGTAGTCGGCGCGTTGCAGCTCGATGCCTTCCAGCAGCGCCTCGCGCAGCTTGGCGGCGGTCACCTTGTCCCACGGGGGCACGCCGCCGTAGGGGCCGGTCCAGGGCTGCAGCAGTTCCGCGCGCGGGGTCTGCACCGGCAGGACGGCGCGGGCGACCCGAGCGTCCGCTTCGAGACTCCCGGCGGAGGCGCTGGCGCCCAGGGCCGTGCCGGCGGCGCAGCCGGCGGTGGCGGTCAGGGCCATGAGGCTCCCTCCGGCGATGAGAAGTTGACGTCTTTGCATGGGAACTCCGTAGCGGCGGTTCGTTTCCGGGACCCTAGGCCCGCAGGAGGCGGACTGTCACATGAACGCCCTGTAACCTCCAGCCATGGACGGCGCGGAGCCGCGCGGCTAAAGCGCGCCCATGGCCATTGGCGTTTTCGACTCCGGCGTGGGCGGGTTGACCGTTCACCGCGAACTGACCCGACGCTTTCCCGAGCGGGATTTCGTCTATCTGGCGGACCAGGCGAACGCCCCGTACGGCGGCCGGGGCGGCGAGGAGATCGTCGATCTGACCCGCGCGGGCTGCGAACGCCTGTTCGAGGCGGGGGCCAACGTCATCGTCCTGGCCTGCAACACCGCCAGCGCCATCGCCCTGCGCCGCCTGCAGCAGACCTGGGTGCCCGAGGCGCGCGCGCGCCACGGCCGCCCGGTCAATGTGCTGGGCATCATCGTGCCGACGATCGAGGCCGCCACCGGCCTGCCCTGGACCTATGAGGCCGAACGTCTGGGCGACAAGATCGAGGCGCTCGAGATCACCGGCGTCTTCTGCACCGCCGCCACGGCCATGAGCCGGGTCTATGAGATCGAGATCGACAAGCGGCGCGAGGATCTGGCCGTCTTCTCCGAGCCCTGCCCCGGCCTGGCCGGCCTGATCGAACTGGGCGCCCCGGCCGAGGAGCTCGAGGTCGTGGTCCGGGACCATGTCGACGCCCTGCGCCGCCGCATCGGCCGTCATCCGGACAAGGCCATCCTGGGCTGCACCCACTATGAGATCGTGGCCGAGATCTTCGCCGCCGCCCTGCCGCCCGGGACGTCGCTGATCCACCAGCCCACCGCCGTGGCCGACGCCCTGGACCGCTATTTCGAACGGCATCCGGAATATGTGCTGGGCGGTTCCGGCCGCCGCGACTTCCTGACCAGCGGCAAGGCCGGACCGCAGTCGGAACTGGTCAGCCAGTTCTGGGGCGCGCCCCTGACCTTCACGCCCGCCTGACGCCAGACTGTGACTTGACGAATACCGCCGTTCGTCGCCCGATGGCGGCGGGAGGATCGATCATGCTCAAGTCACTGCTCGCCGCCGTCGCCGTGCTGGCGTTCGCCACGCCGGCCGCCGCCGAGGTCGTCGAACGCGGCGCCGACCATTTCGTCCTGCGCTATGTATCGACCCTGGAGACCACCCAGGAGGACCTGATCGTCTCGGTCGAGGACATCGGGAACTGGTGGAACCCCGCCCACACCTACAGCGGCGATTCTCACAATCTGCACCTGTCCCTGGACCCTGGGACCTGCTTCTGCGAGGCCATGCCGGACGGGTCGGCGTTCGAGCACGGCGCCGTCTATGAATATGATCCGGAGACCGGGGTCCTGATCGACGCGGCTCTGGGACCGCTCAAGGGCAAGGCCACACTGGCCAACTGGGGGATCGGCTGGACCGGCGGCCCGAGCGGGGCCGGCTGGGAGATCGTGATGACCTATGTCGTCCGCGGGCCCGGCCTGGGGGCCTACGCCGACGGCGTGGACGCGGTCATGCAGGATCAGTTCTATCGATTCATCCGGTATATCCACTACGGGCCCGAGGCGCCGGAGGCGTAGCGTCCCAGCCCCACAATCTGAGCCACAACTCGATCACGATCAGGTTCGGAACCCAGCACAGGAAGGCGATGGCCGGATAGGCGATCGCGAAATCCAGCCCGTTCATCATCGACAGCGGGATCATGATCCTGAGCGTCACCGCCGCGAAGGTCAGGGCCAGGCTGCGGATCATCCAGCGCCGGTGCTGGGCGAAATCCCCGGCCACGGCCTTGCGCCACGCCAGCGTCGTGGTCGCGAGCCAGACCACGGCCAGCAAGCCGAACCCTAGGCCGGCTAGCGGTCCCGCCGACGTGGTCAGCGCCAGGCCGAGGCCGGCGAGCGCGCCGACCAGGCAGGCGACCACATAGACCCGGCCCGCCATGCGGTGCCACGCCCTTCGCGGACCGCGCCAGGTGACCAGCTGGAAGGCGCCCAGGGCCAGCGCCGTCACTCCGCCCGCCACATGCGCCAGGAAGATGATCGGCCGCGCCTGCAGATGCGTCGCCATAGATTCCGCCATGACCGGCGACGGCAGCAGGAAGCGGGCGCTGAACAGGGCGACGGCGAGGCACATCAGGGCCAGCAGGCCAAACAGGGTCGTGGTCGCCACGCGCTGCATGAGGGATCTCCGGGAAAACATGCAGCCCGCTTGAAACGCCCGCACCGGGCGTGTCAGCCTTGATTTCGCGAACGGCCCGATCCGCTTCGTGAACGGAGCAGGGCGTGACGACCGAAGGCGTGAAACAGGGCATGCGGCGTCTGCGCATCGGCCGCTCGGGGATCGTCGAGCTGATCGGCCTGATGCTGCTCGGGTGGTTCCTCGCCGCCACCTCGGCGTTTGACTCGGAAAACGTCCCGAAGCTTCAGCGCTACCTTTTCTGGCAATTCGCCCTGGTCGGCGGCGGCGTCATCGCAGCCATGATCGAGCCGTGGGTCGCGCGGCGGCTTCCCGGCCGACCGCGCCTGTTCGTCCTGGCCCAGTTGATCGCCATGACGCCGCCGATCACCCTCTGGGTGGCGATGCTGCCGGTGGTCCTGTGGGGCGCGACGTTTCAGCCCGCAAAGCTGATCTGGGGCATGCCCAGCGTGCTGACGGTCAACATCGCCGTCGTCGGCCTGGCCTGGCTGGTGCGCACGGCGTTCAAGCAGACCCCCGCGCCCGTCTCCGATGGGGCCGCGCCGCCGGCCATTCGGGTCAAGCTTCCGCCGCGCCTGGCGCGGGCGCGTCTCATCGCCGTCGAGGCGGAGGACCACTATCTGCGCGTCCGCACCGAGGCCGGATCCGATCTGGTGCTGATGCGGTTCGGCGACGCCCTGGACTCGCTGGGCGCCTGCGACGGGTTCCGCACCCATCGCTCATGGTGGGTGGCCCGGACCGGCGTCGAGACCGCGCGCTGGAAGAGCGGGCGGGGCGAACTGGTCCTGTCGGACGGAGCGACGGCGCCAGTCAGCCGAACCTACGCCGCCGCGCTGAAGGGGACGGACTGGGCCGCCCCCGTCACCGCCTAGGTTCAGGCCAGCGCCGCTTCCGACGCCACGATGCGGCTGGCGGCGTGGACCACCGCGCCAATGCGCAGGGCGGCCTGGACCTGGGTGCTGGGCACACCGTGCTTGCGCAGTTCGCCCTCGTGGGCGTCCAGGCAGGCGCCGCAGCCGTTGATGGCCGAGACGGCGGTCGACCACAGCTCGAAGTCCATCTTGTCGACGCCCGGATTGGCGATGACGTTCATCCGCAGCTTGGCCGGGATGGTCGTGTACTCCTGGTTCTTCATCAGGTGCAGGGCGCGGTAGTAGATGTTGTTCATGCCCATGATGGCGGCGGCGGCCTTGGCCGCGTTCATCGCCTCGGGCGACAGGATCGTGGCCGCCTGGGCCTCGATCGCCTTGACCACCGGCGCCACGCCGATGGCGTGAGCCGAGGCCAGGAAGCAGCCCCATTTCTGCTGGTCGTTCAGCACCGTCTCGGCGGCCAGGGAAGACAGGTTCAGCGAGATATCCTTGCCGTAGGCGGGAATGAGGTCGCGCAGGGCGTCGATCGACATGGTTCGGGGTCCTTCCTGGAGGTGAGGTCCGCCATCCGCGCCGACGGCCGGACAGCGCCCTCATGTGTGGTCGCGCTCCGATAGGCCAAAGGCCGGCGCGTTCACAAAACGAAACAGGCGGCGACTTGCGCCGCCGCCTGTCAGGGAAACACGGGCGTTACAGTTACGCCGCCAGCGTCTCGCCGCCCACCGGGCGGTTGCAGGCGCACAGCTCGTCGGTCTGCAGCGCATCGACGACGCGCAGGGTGTCCGCCGGCGCACGGCCGACGTTCAGGTTGGTGACGTAGACGTGCTGCACAACGTTGTGCGGATCGACCACGAAGGTGGCGCGCAGGGCGACGCCTTCTTCCTCGTTCAGGACGCCCAGTTCGCGGGCGAACTTGCCGCCGTTGTCGGCGAACTGCCAGATCGGCAGGGCGTTCAGGTCGGCGTGGTCACGGCGCCAGGCCAGCTTGACGAATTCGTTGTCCGTCGAGCCGCCCAGAACGATGGTGTCGCGGTCGGCGAAGTCCTTGCCCAGCTTGGCGAACTCGGCGATCTCGGTCGGGCAGACGAAGGTGAAGTCCTTCGGATAGAAGAAGATGACCTTCCACTTGCCTTCGAAGCTCTCGTTGGTGATCGGCTCGAAGGCCGAGACGCCGCCTTCTTCGTGGCTGTTGAAGCCCGGCTTCACGCCGATGATCTTGAATTCCGGCAGTTTTTGACCGACGCCCAGCATCGCTGTTCTCCTGGATAAGCTTGAAGGATGGAAATCCGGAGCGCCGGGGGAGCGGCGCCGCAGCCGCGAAATGACGCGTGCGATGCACAAAGTCAATCATTGCAGAGGCGAATGATCGATAGATAATTTTTATAGTCCGCATAGACCCTGACGGAGCCTGACGATTGCCCTTCGCCCCTTTACCCTGGCCGGTTTCAGGGATCAGGTCGGGGTGTAACAGGGAGTTTTCGAATGCGCCGTTTAACCGCCATCCTCCTCACCTTCGCCAGCCTCGCGCCGATCATCGCCCCCGCGACCGCCCTCGCCCAGACGCCGCCCGCCTCCATCGGCGACCGCTACGTGCCCGCACCCTGGTGGATGCGCGATCCGGTCATCGCCTCGGTCGGCTATGTGCGAACCGAAGTGCAGGCCAACCGGGCCAGCTTCGGCGCCACCTTCCAGTCGGTGGAACGCACCGCGACGGAAGCCTCCCGCAAGGCGGCCGATCAGGTCCGCGCCCTCAGCCAGGCGCTGGGCGCCTACGGCGCCGACACCGTCCGGGTCGAGACGACCATCACCACCCGGCCCATCTATGATCAGTATCGCGACGAGAACGGCGTCATGCGCGACAACGTCCGCGCCGACCGCATCGCCCGCTATCAATCCGACGCCTCGGTGTCGGTGACCATAAGAGATGTCGCCGTGTTGGAACGGGTCTACGCGACCGTCATCGCCTCGCAGCCGACCTCGGTCAGCGCCGTCGGTTTCGGCCTGCAGCCGGACAATGCGATCCTAACCTGGCTTCAGGCTGAAGCCGTCAAGGACGCGGCTCGCAGGGCTCGCGCTGCGGCCGAGAACGCCGGAACCAGTCTCGGCGGGGTCAGGGTCATCGACCCGACCGGCCGGGCCTGCCAGACGGATGTCCTCGCCGGATGGCCGTCCTATGGATCGGGCACGGAAGACGCCACGACGGTGCAGGAAGCCGTCGTGACCGGAAACCGTATCGCCGGCTACGCGTCGCCGGCTCCCCCTCCGCCGCCTCCGCCGCCGCCTCGCCCGGGCGTCGCGCCCGACGAGACCCAGATCGAGGCGGCCCGCCTCGCGCTGCAGCCGCCGCTGCGCGAACTGACCGATCGGGCCTGCGTCGTCTATGCGTTGAACTAGAGCGAAATCGGTTGAGTTGGACGCAGTCCAACTCGGCTCAGATTTCGCTCCAGTTTGATGCTGGACCATTTTTTGGATTCAGGTCGTTCCGACCTGAAGCAAAAATGGTCTAGGCGTTCCGCTTGACGCCTCGGCCGCGACGGGCGACCGAGGCGTCATGACCGTTTCCTTCAAGGCCGACCCCGCCTTCGACGTCGGCTCCGTGATCGTGCTCGACTGGCCGCTGTGTCAGGTCCGGCTGCAGGACGACACCCGCTTTCCGTGGCTGATCCTGATCCCGCGCAGGACGGGCCTGCACGAACTGGAAGATCTCGACACGGCCGACCGGGCTGTCCTGATGGACGAGATCCTGAAAGCGGGAGAGGCGGTGCGGCTGTTGGGCGAGGCCGCGGGACGACCGGTGCAGAAGCTGAACGTCGGCGCCCTCGGCAACGTCACGGCCCAGTTGCACGTGCATGTGGTCGGTCGTCGCCATGACGACGCCCTGTGGCCTGATCCGGTCTGGGGCCGGGGCCCGGCGGTTCCCTATGGCGCGTCCGGCCTGCAGGCCGCCGTATCGCGGCTCAGACTCAGTTCGCCCGACTGACCGTCACGGTCCGGGTGCGGCCGCCTTCGGTCAGGGTCCCGCGCCAGTCACGACCCGCGGACTCCAGCATCAGCGCGCCCAGCCCGTCCAGCGTCACCGTTCCGCCCTCCGCCGTGGCCACGCCCGCGCCCGTCGCCCCGCGCCAGCCGCCCTCGACCGGACCGCGGCCGTCGTCATCCAGCACCAGGCCGAACAGGACCCGGCCCTGATCGTCCGAGACCCGCCAGCGGCCGTCCATGGCGCCGGCGCTTTGATCGACGCGGATTTCCGCCGCGGCCACGCCCTGGTCATAGGCCGTCTCGGTATCGCCGGGCGAATACTCATAAGAGCGGACATAGGCCTCGACCGAGACCGGTGCGTCCAGCGGGCGGCGGTGCGCCTCCGTCTCCGCGTCGCCCTGGGCCCGTTCGCGACCGAAGTCGGACGCCGGCTCGAACGGCCGGATCGCCGGCGCCGAATATTGCGCCAGCGTGGACGGATGCGGCGCGGCCTGCTGCAGCAGCGCGCCCGCGAAGGCGAGAACGATGAACCCCGACATGAAAGGAAGCTGCCGCGCGTGGGCCGCCGCGCCTAGTGCAGAAGCGCCACACGCGAAATCGTGATGGACGCCGGGCGCCCCGATCACGCGTCTGAGAGCGCAACTCGACCTTGGCCGCGTTGACCCCCCCGCCGCCGCTGACTAAAGCCTGTTCACCGATTTCGAGCGCCTGATTTCGCTCAGGTTTTTGAGAACCATTCGCAATATGTCGAGCTCCCCTCTGCCGGGCGACGCCTCCAACGATCCGACCGACAAGACCGGCCGTTTCGTGCGTCAGCCCAATGGCCGCATCCGGCCCCTGTCTCCCCACCTCCAGATCTGGCGCTGGCACGTCACCATGACGGCCTCGATCCTGTTCCGGGTCACCATCGGTGCGATCAGCGTCGGCGCGGCGATCGCGGTGGGCTGGCTGGCCGCCCTGGCCTGCGGACCGGAAGCCTATGCCGGCGTGTCGGCCCTGCTGGGCTCGCCGTTCGGCCTGTTCATCGGCTTCGGCCTGACGGTGGTGCTGTTCTCCTTCCTGCTGAACGGCGCGCGCCACCTGTTCAACGACACCGGCAACGGCCTGTCCCTGAAGTCGGCCAACCTGCTGTCGAACATCGCCGTCTGGGGGCCGATCCCGCTGGCCGTGCTGTTCTGGGTCCTGCTGTTCGCCACCGGGAGGGTCTCGCTGTGAGCGGTCCGGCTAAGTTCAAGAACCACGTCAAGATCTCCGAGCGCCACGGCGCCGGCGAGTGGCTGACCGAGCGGGTCGCCCTGGCGCTGCTGATGCCGCTCGGCCTGTGGGTCGTCTCGAGCGTCTTCACCCTGGCGGGCGCCGGCTACGACGATCTGCTGGCCTGGTTCGCCAGTCCGCTGAACGCGGGCCTGCTGATCCTCACCCTGCTGACGCTGTTCCTCTTCGCCAGCCTGGCGTGGAAAGTCATCATCGAGGACTACATCCACAAGCCGCTGGCCAAGACCCTAGCGATCGGCGGCCTGAACCTCGTCTTCCTGGCTCTGGCCGCGGCCAGCGTCTTCTTCATCGTGCGCCTGGCGCTGGGTTCGGCCCCGCTGCCGGCTGGTATCGGAGCCTGATCGGTGGCGGCTGCTTACGAATTCATCGATCACGCCTATGACGTGGTGGTTCTGGGCGCCGGGGGCTCGGGCCTTCGCGCCGCGCTGGGCGCCGCCCAGCAGGGCCTGAAGGTCGCCTGCGTGACCAAGGTCTTCCCGACCCGGTCGCACACCGTCGCGGCCCAGGGCGGCATCTCCGCCAGCCTGGGCAACATGGGCGAGGACTCGTGGAAATGGCACATGTACGACACCGTCAAGGGGTCGGACTGGCTGGGCGACCAGGACGCCATCGAATACCTGGTCCGCGAGGCCCCCAAGGCGGTCTACGAGCTGGAGCACTGGGGCGTGCCCTTCAGCCGGACCGATGACGGCCGCATCTACCAGCGCGCCTTCGGCGGCATGACCCGCAACTACGGCGAAGGCCCGGTGCAACGCACCTGCGCCGCCGCCGACCGCACCGGCCACGCCATCCTGCACACCCTGTACGGCCAGTCGGTCCGTCGCGAGGTCGAGTTCTTCGTCGAATATTTCGGCCTGGACCTGATCATGCAGGACGGCGTCTGCACCGGCCTGACGGCCCTGAAGCTGGACGATGGCACCCTGCACCGCTTCCGCGCCAAGATGGTGATCCTGGCGACCGGCGGTTATGGCCGCGCCTACTTCTCGGCCACCAGCGCCCACACCTGCACCGGCGACGGCAACGCCATGGTGCTGCGTGCCGGCCTGCCGCTGCAGGACATGGAGTTCGTGCAGTTCCACCCAACCGGGATCTACGGCGCCGGCTGCCTGATCACCGAGGGCGCCCGCGGTGAAGGCGGCTACCTGACCAACTCGGAAGGCGAGCGCTTCATGGAGCGCTATGCGCCGACCGTGAAGGACCTGGCCCCGCGCGACATGGTCAGCCGCTCCATGACCATCGAAATCCGCGAAGGCCGCGGCGTGGGTCCGAAGAAGGACCACATCTTCCTGCACCTGGATCACCTGGATCCGGCGATCCTGCACGAACGCCTGCCGGGTATTTCGGAATCGGCCAAGATCTTCGCCGGCGTCGATGTGACCAAGGAGCCGATCCCGGTCCTGCCGACCGTCCACTACAACATGGGCGGCATCCCGACGAACTATCACGGCGAGGTCCTGACCCTGCGCGACGGCAACCCCGACAGCGTGGTTCCGGGCCTGATGGCCGTGGGCGAGGCGGCCTGCGTCTCGGTGCACGGCGCCAACCGTCTGGGCTCCAACTCCCTGACCGACCTGGTCGTGTTCGGCCGCGCCGCCGGCCTGCGCACCGGCGAGATCGTCGACAAGGCCGGCGCCGTTCCGGACGCTCCGGCGGCCTCGACCGACGGCCACCTGGCCCGCCTGGACCGCTTCCGCTTCGCCGACGGCTCGACCCCGACCGCCAAGCTGCGCATCGAGATGCAGCGCGCCATGCAGTCGGACGCCGCCGTGTTCCGCACGGGCAAGACCCTGGAAGAAGGCGTCGCCAAGCTGCGCGCCATCCATGCCCAGGGCGCGGACATCAAGACCAC
Source organism: Brevundimonas sp. (assembly GCF_023259385.1). Lineage (GTDB taxonomy): Bacteria > Pseudomonadota > Alphaproteobacteria > Caulobacterales > Caulobacteraceae > Brevundimonas. The sequence goes on from NZ_JAHFPF010000025.1 coordinate 11,925, forward strand.
GGACCGCGGTCTGATCTGGAACACCGATCTGGTCGAGACCCTCGAGTACGACAACCTGATCGATCAGGCTCTGGTCACGATCGAGGGCGCCCTGAACCGCACCGAGAGCCGCGGCGCCCACGCCCGCGAGGACTTCCCGGATCGCGACGACGTCAACTGGATGAAGCACACGCTCGCCTGGAAGACGCCGGGCGACCAGACCAAGATCGACTACCGTCCGGTGCACAATTACACGATGTCGGACGATGTCTCGTACATCGAGCCCAAGGCGCGGGTTTACTGAAGATGGTCCAGCTCACTCTCCCCCGCGGCTCCAAGCCCACCACCGGCAAGGTCCACAAGGCCCCGGCCGGCGCGCAGAACGTCAAGACCTACAAGGTCTATCGCTACGACCCCGAGGTCGACGCCGACCCGCGCTGGGACGTCTATGAGGTCTCGGCCGACGACCACGGCCCGATGCTGCTGGACGCGCTGATCCACATCAAGAACGAGATCGACCCGACCCTGGCCTTCCGCCGGTCGTGCCGGGAAGGCATCTGCGGCTCCTGCTCGATGACCATCGACGGGCGCAACGCGCTGGCCTGCACCAAGGGCATGGACGAGTGCGCGTCCAACACGATCTCGATCGGGCCGCTGCCGCACCAGCCGGTGGTCAAGGATCTGGTGACGGACCTGAGCCTGTTCTACGCCCAGTACGACTCGATCCAGCCCTATCTCCAGTCCGACGAGCCGGACCCGGAGAAGGAACGCCTGCAGTCGCCGGAAGACCGCGCCAAGCTGGACGGCCTGTACGAGTGCATCCTGTGCGCCTGCTGCTCGACCTCCTGCCCCAGCTATTGGTGGAACCAGGAAGAGTACCTGGGTCCCGCGGCCCTGCTGCAGTCCTACCGCTGGATCGCCGACAGCCGCGACGACGCGACGGACAAGCGCCTCGACGACCTTGAGGACCCGTTCAAGCTCTACCGCTGCCATACGATCATGAACTGCGCCCAGGTCTGCCCCAAGGGGCTGAACCCGGCCGAGGCCATCGCCAAGACCAAGAAGCTGATGGTCGCGCCGGGCCGCAAGAAGGAAAAGGCCTCGGCCTGATCCGGATGACCGAAGCTCTCCTCTTCTCCTACGGCACCCTTCAGGATCCGCGGGTGCAGGAGGCGAACTTCGGGCGGCGGCTGGACGGTTCGGTGGACGCCCTGCCGGGCTATGACCGCACCCTGGTCGAAATCACCGATCCGGAAGTCATCGCCGAAAGCGGCCTGACTCATCATCCGATCGTCCGCCCGACGGCCGATGGCGGCGGGCGGATCGACGGCACGGTTTTCCACATCACCGAAGCCGAGCTTCGCGCCGCTGACGACTATGAGGTCGACGACTACCACCGCATCCTCGTGACACTGCAATCCGGGCGGGTCGCCTGGGTCTATGTCGCCCGTTCATAGTCTGCTAGCAGCCCATCAATGGCGAAGATCACCTACATCGAGCATGACGGCCGCGAGCACGTCGTCGAGGTCAAGAACGGCCTCAGCGTCATGGAAGGCGCGATCCGGAACAATGTGCCCGGGATAGACGCCGACTGCGGTGGGGCCTGCGCCTGCGCGACCTGCCATGTCTACGTCGACGAGGCCTTCGCCGCCGAGACCGGAAGGGCCTCGGCGATGGAGGAGTCGATGCTGGACTTCGCCGAGAACGTCCAGCCAAACAGCCGCCTGTCGTGCCAGATCCGCGTGTCGGACGATCTGGACGGCCTGATCGTGCGGCTGCCGGAAAACCAGCACTGACCGACGCCCGGCCCGATCTGGTCGCGCTGATCGGCGGCCTGATCGCCGCCGGACCGAAGGATCGTCCGCCCCTGATCGGGATCGCCGGGTCGCAGGGCTCGGGCAAGACGGCTCTGGCGCGGGCCGCGGCGAAGGCCTTCGGGGCGGTGCAGATCTCGCTGGACGACGCTTACCTGACCCGGGCCGAACGCGAGGCCATGGCGCGGAAGCTCCATCCCCTGTTCGCGGTCCGGGGACCACCGGGGACTCATGACCTGAGGCTGCTGGAGCGGACGGTGACGAGCCTGTCCGCGGCGGGGCCGGACGACACGACCCCGATCCCGGCCTTCGACAAGCTGACGGACGACCGCGCGCCCGAACAGGACTGGACGCCTTTCAGAGGACGGCCGGCGGCGATCCTGATCGACGGATGGTGCCTCGGCGCGGTCGCCCAGGACGACGCTTCCCTGATCGAGCCCCTGAACCCGCTCGAACGGGACCAGGACTCGGACAGTGTCTGGCGCAGGGCCGTGAGCGGTTTCACCGGCGGGACCTACCGGGCGCTGGCCGAGCGGCTGGACGCGCGCGTATTCCTCCAAGCGCCGGGGTTCGAGGTGGTCCTGGACTGGCGCTGCGAGCAGGAAGAGACGTTAAGGGGCCGGGCGCTCAGCGAGATAGAACGCGGCCGGATCGCGGATTTCATCCAGGCCTTCGAACGCCTGACCCGCCATATGATCGACGGCGGCGTGCGCGCGGACGTGGTGGTGAAACTGGATCGAAACCGATTGCCGGTCACGGTGTCCGCATGAGTTCCCAGGACCGCCGTTTTGAACCGCGCTCGCCCGCCAATGCGCGCGGGATCGTCGGCGCGGCCGGGCTCGAGATGCCGTGTCTGATCGGGGACGTGTCCGGCGCCGGACTGAAGGTTCGTCTGGACCGCAAGCTGGCCCTGCCGCCCCAGGTGCAGGTGGTGGACATCGCCCAGGGCGTCGCCATCGAAGCCGACGTGGCCTGGTCGAAAGGGCAGGAGGCGGGATTGAAACGAAAGGGCCAGTCCAGCCTGCGCGGACTGACCCCCTCGCGTTTCGCGGCGGCCCGCGCCGCCTTCCTGAGAGCCGGCGGGCGCTAGTTCGCCAGGGTTCGCGTCATGAAGGCCACGACCTGGGGCCAGGCGTCCTGGCGCGCCGCCGCATCGGCCTCAGGCGACCCGCCGCTGCGGTTCGCCTGACGCACCCCGCCGTCGCCGACCAGGTCGTGACCGGCGTCCGGATAGACCAGTGCGGTGGTCTCAAGACCCGCTGCGCTCCGTGAACGGACGATGTTGCTCACCGCCGCGGCTGAATCCCACTGGGCGTCCTTGCCGCCTGCGATCAGCAGCAGGGCGCCGGGGTAGGCCTCGACCGGAATGCGGGCCGCAGCCTCCTTCTCGGGATGATCGGCGCGGCCGTTGGCGTGGATGGCGCGCAGGTCGGCGGCGGGCCCCGCCAGCAGGCCCTCGACAAAGCCGCGATAGGGCATGAAGGGCAGCGCCTGGCCGCCGAATGAGAAGGACGACCGCGTGCCCTCGGCCTCCACCATTTCCAGACCCCAGCCCTCCCAGACCACGTCGGTGGGGGCGTAGGCGACGACGCTGTCGATCCACGGATAGCGGCTGGCGGCGATCAGGGCGAACTCGGCCCCCTTGGAGGCGCCGAACAGGCCGAAGCGCTCGACGTCAGCGCCCGGCATGCCGCTCAGGGTCTCGCGCAGGTCGGCGATCTGGTCGACGCGGATGTCGATGAAGCTGCCCGGCAGGTCTGGGAATTTCGGCGGCGGACCATACTCGCCCCAGTTCGGCGAATAGTAGGGCAGGCCGACGGCGGCATAGCCCATGCGGGCCAGGATGGGGCCGAAGCGGGTGCTCGCCTCGTCATTGCCGTCCGCGCCGTGGAGGATGACCACCACAGGCTTCGGGGCCTGGCCCACGGTATAGAGGACCGCGTGCGGGAAGCCCGCGATAGGGCGCTCGGTCACGGTTTGAGCCGCCGCCACGCCCCCGAAGGCCAGCAAGACGAAGGCGGCCAGAAGTCCGGCCATTCGATGAAGCATCTGGAATTCCCCGGCGGACCATCCGCCTTCATGGAGTAGTCGTCGCCGGGAGAGCCTTTGGATGCAACCTCAGCCGCGTTCGCTGTCCATGTGCTTCATCTGGGCTTCCGGATAACGGGATCCGGCGGCCGAGCCCTTGGGCGCGGCGGCCTCCAGCGCGGCGAGATCGGCGGGCGTCAGGACGGCGTCGAGCGAGCCCAGCGCCTCCGTCAGGCGCTCGCGGGTGCGGGCGCCGATGACCGGGACGATGTCATCGCCCTGCGCCGCCACCCAGGCGATGGCCGCCTGGGCGACCGTGAGGCCGCGCCCCTCGGCGACGCCGCGAAGGGCGTCCACCAGGGCCAGATTGCGGTCCAGGTTTTCACCCTGGAAGCGCGGGCTCATGGCGCGGAAATCCCGACCCAGCGCGCGGTCCTTGGACCAGTGGCCGCTGATCAGGCCCCGCGACAGCACGCCGTAGGCAGTGACGCCGACGCCCAGCTCGCGACAGGTCGGCAGGATGTCATCCTCGATGCCGCGCGAGATCAGCGAATACTCGATCTGCAGATCGACGATAGGAGCGATGGCGGCGGCCCGGCGGATGGTTTCCGCCCCGACCTCGGACAGGCCGATAAGCCGGATCCAGCCCTTCTCGACCATGCGGACCAGCGCGCCGATGGTCTCCTCGATCGGCACAGCCGGGTCCAGGCGGGCCGGGCGATAGATGTCGATGTGGTCCACCCCCAGCCGCTGCAGAGAATAAGCGACGAAATTGTAGAGGGCCTCGGGACGGCTGTCGTAGCCGTTGAAGGCGCCGTCGGGGTCGCGCAGGGCGCCGGTCTTGACGCTGAGGATGACGGCGTCGCGGTCGCGGCCCTTCAGGGCCTCGCCGATCAGCATCTCGTTGTGGCCCATGCCGTAGAAGTCGCCGGTATCGAGCAGGGTGATCCCCTGGTCGAGGGCTGCATGGATGGTGGCGATGCTCTCGGCGCGGTCGGCAGGGCCATACATGCCGGACATGCCCATGCAGCCGAGGCCGAGGGCGGATGTTTCAGGACCGGTGCGGCCGAGCCGGCGGGTAGGGAGGGAAGCGGTCATCGAGGATCTCCTTATCGGTGGAGCGATATGTGCGCCCTTCCCCGCCGTTCGATAATCCGCCAATGTCCGCATGAGCCGTTCGGAATAGCGAACAATGAATCCCTCCTACGACGATCTGGTCTTGCTGGCCGCGGTGATCCGCCATCGCGGGTTCCGCCGGGCGGCGGCCGAGGCGGGGGTGTCGCCGTCCAGCCTGAGCGAGCGCGTCCGGGCGCTGGAGGATCGGCTGGGCGTCCGGCTGCTCAACCGGACCACCCGCAGCGTCAGCCCGACCGAGGCGGGGGAGGCGCTGATGGCGCGGATCGGTCCGGCGCTGGAGGATCTGGCTCAGGCGGTGGCGGCGACCGGCCTGCCGGCCGACGCGCCGGTCGGGCGATTGCGGATCAATGCGCCGGGCGCGGCGGATACGGCGCTGGGGCCGCTGATCGCGCCCTTCCTGGCAACCCACCCGGGCGTGCAGATGGAGATCGTGATCGACAACGCCTTCACCGACGTGGTCGGCGAGGGCTTCGACGCGGGCGTGCGCTATGGTGAACGGCTGGACAAGGACATGATCGCCGTGCCGCTGGGCGGGCCGGAGCGGTTCGTGCTGGTGGCCGCGCCCGCGCTGCTGGACCGGGTCGGGCGGCCGGAACGCCCGGAGGATCTGGCGTCCCTGCCCTGCCTGCGGATGCGGCTGCCCGGCGGGGTCATGGCGTGGGAGTTCGAGAAGGACGGGCGGACAGTCCGCATCCAGCCGCAGGGGCCCCTGACGATCAGCGACGCCTCAATGGCCCGGACCGCGGCGCTGGACGGGCTGGGCTTCTTCGCCACCTTCGAGGCCTGGGCGCGCAACGACATCGCCGACGGACGGCTGGTGTCCCTGTTCGAGGACTGGCTGCCGCCCTTCGACGGGCCCTTCCTCTACTATCCGTCGCGGCGACATGCGCCGCCGGCGCTGGCGGCCTTCGTCGCGTTCGTCCGGGAGCGGAACAGGGTGCGAGGGTAGGCTGTAAGACTCTCCCTCCCCCTTTGGGGGGATGTCGGCGCGAAGCGACGACAGGGCGGGGGACGACGGGGCAGTTTCTCCTTGCGAGGGCGCCCCACCCGGCCTCGCATCGCTCGCCCTCCCTCCCCAGGAGGGCAGGGAGAACTACACCCCGTCCGGCATCGTCCCGGCGTTGATGGCGATACGGCCGATCAGGCCCTTGACGATCAGGTCCAGCGCCGAACCCTCGCGGTAGTCGGCGGCAGCGACGAAATTGACCCGGTCCTCGGAGATCAGGGAGTAGATTTTCTTCTGATCCTTCTCGTTGAAGCGCGGGTCGTAGACCGCGATCGAGAAGCCGCCCTTGGTGTGCATCATCTTCATGGTCGGGACGTCGGTGTCCCCGTCACCGAGGAAGATCATCCGCTCGAACGGCACGGGCCGGTCCTCGTCGGCCATGAATTTGTTGATCTTGTCGTGCTCCCAGTGGTTCAGCACGCCCTTGTTGATGCGGAACAGATACTGGGTCTTGGTCGTGTAGTTGACGCCCACCGCAGGCCAGATCGCGACGCCGTGCTCGTCATAGACAAACTTGGACGCGAACACGTGGTGGAACTCGTCCCGGATCGGGCAGCCGTCGATCATCTCCTCCAGCCCGGCGGAGATGATGTAGTGCTCGATCTCCAGGCCGTATTCGGCGCCCTTGGCGTTGATGCGGTCGAACCAGCCCTTGCCGGTCAGATCGTTCTTCAACCCGTCGAACAGCTTCACGTCCTGGCCGTGCTCGCGCAGGGTGTCGCGGGTGATCGGCGCATCGTTCTGGCGCGCGTGGGCCAGCATCAACTGCATGTACATCAGGATGCCGTCGCCGTCGGCGGCCTTGGTCAGGGCTTCCGCCTCGGCCCAGAAGTCGCCGATCCCCATCCCGATCGACGGAATGAAGGTGACCTCCTGCATGTTGCCGCGCGCGAGGGTGCCGTCGAAATCATAGATGAGGGCGGTCTTGAGGAGCTTGGCCATGGGCGAAATCCAGAGGTGTTCCGCCGCTCTATACCAAACTAGCCGAGCCGCAACTCCGGCGCGGCCGCCACGCCCGCCGCTTCCAGCGGCAGATGCAGGATGAAGGCGGCGCCCTTGCCCGGCTCGCTCTCGACCTCGGCCCAGCCGCCGTGCAGCTCGACGAGCGCCTTCACCAGCGCCAGGCCGACGCCCGGACCGCCGCGCTCGCGCCGGACGAAGCGGTCGAAGACATGGGCCTGCAGGTGATAGGGAATGCCCCGTCCGGTGTCCTCCACACGGATGCGGACCTCGGCCGGCGCGCCCTCTGCGATCAGGCTGACGCCGCCGCCGTCGCCCACCGCGCGGGCGGCGTTGTCCAGCAGGTGTTCCAGCGCCTGACCGACCCGCTGGGCGTCGGCGCGGATGGGGCGCAGCCCGGCCGGGCAAGCGACCGTCAGCGTCGCGCCTCGACCCTCGATCCGTGCACGGACCTTGTCGGCCGCCGTATCCAGCAGGTCGCAGACCCGGACGTCGCCGAGGGTCAGCTCCATCTCCCCGGCGTCGATCTGGGCCATGTCCAGGACGTCGTCGATGGAGCTGGCCAGCTGGCTGGCGGCGACGCGGATGGCGCCCGCGTGCTGACGGCTGCGCTCGGGCAGTTCGCCCTGCAGCTCCAGCAGTTCGGAATAGCCCACAATGGTCGTCAGGGGGGTGCGCAGCTCGTAGGAGACGCTGCCCACGAACTCGCGCTTCAGGGCGGTGGATTCCTCCAGCGCCTGGGCCTTGGCGGCCAGGGCCTGCTCCAGGTCGCGGCGGGCGGTGACGTCGGAGAAGGCGACCAGGGTCGCGCCGTCCGGCAGGGGACGGGTCTGCCATGAGGCGACGCGGCCGTCGACGGTGCGGCCCTCGCCGGAGATCGGCACCCGGCTTTCCGGATCCGGGTCGGCGACCCGGGCCTTGAGGCCGAGCCACAGGCTGGGGTCGGGCATGGTGGTCTGGCACAGGGCCGCGACGGCGTCGAAGTCGCCGGCGGCGCGCAGCTGGTCGCCGCTGACGCCCCAGAAGGTCTCGAAGGCCTCGTTGTGCAGGCGGATGCGGCCGTCCGACCCGAACACGGCGACGGCGTCGTTCAGCTTGTCGAGGGTGGCGGTCTGGACCTGGATCTGGGCGTTGAAGCGGCTGCGCAGCTTCAGCTCGTCGGTGATGTCCGAGAACAGCAGCAAGACGCCGCCCAGCGGGTGGGGCTGGCGCACCATGCGCAGGGTGCGGCCGTCGGGCAGGGACCAGCTGTCGTCCGGGGCGGCGGCCGCGGCGCCGTAGAAGTCCAGCTCGCGCGCCTTCCATCCGGCGTAGTCGACGACCTCGGGCAGCAGCCGGCGCTGACGCAGGCGGTCCAGCAGTTCGGCGTGGGTCGGGCGCTCGTCGAGCCAGGCGGGGTCCAGGCTGAACAGGGACTGGAAGGCGGTGTTGTGGAACGCCAGCCGCTTGGACGGGCCGAAGATGGCGACCGCGTCGGCGAGGTGGTTCAGGGTCTCGTCATGCGCCTCGACGTGACGGCGCAGGGTGTCGCGCGTCTCTTCCGCCTCGGTCATGTCCAGGGCGAAGGCCAGCACGCCGCCGCCCGGCGCGGGCTCGGCCACGATGCGCCAGGCCCGGCGGCGACCGCCGCCCGTGGTCCAGCGGAAGCCTTCCTGACGCTGATGCAGGCGCCCCGCCTCGGCGACGATGGCGTCGGCCCCGCGGTCGAAGGTCAGACCCTTGTCGCGGGCGGCCTCGGCGGTCTCGACCTTCATCTCGGCCAGCCAGGCGCGGTTGGCCCAGGCCAGGCGTCCGCCCGCATCGACCACCCAGGTCGGGGCCGGATAGTAGTCGGCCAGCAGGCCCAGGCCGCTCTCGGCCGCCGTGCCGATCAGGCCCAGACGCGACAGGCGCAGCCAGGCGGCGCCCGCGGCCGAGCGCCCTTCCACGGCCCAGGCGCCGGACTGGCCCTCCAGCACGGCGTCGAAGGCTTCGCCCCGGTCGATCAGGCCGTCCAGGCGCGCGCCGGCGGCGGCGCGGACGGCGTCCAGCACGACCAGGACAGGGTCGGAGGCAACCACATCCGAGTCCGTCATCAGATCACGGACGATCACGTCCCAGGTGGCGGGCGACCCCAGCCGGTCGGCGCCGCCGCCCGGGGTCAGGGCGATGCGCACGTCCTCGAAGGCGGCCAGCGCGCCGTCTCGGGCGGAGATGTCGGCGTGGGCGCGGCCCATGGCCGCCTCGAGCACGCGGTTGCGATCGGCCAGCCGCCCACGCAGCCGCGCGGCCCAAGCGCTGAGCGCCAGGGCGAGGCCCGCGGCGCCCGCGGTCGCGACATAGGCGATGTCCGCCTCGGCCATTGTGTGTCGATCAGCTCCCACGCTCCGATTCGGTAACCATACCTGATGGGG
>NZ_JAHFPF010000026.1 GCF_023259385.1 Brevundimonas sp.
GGCCTTGCCCAGGCCCGTCGATGCGATCGGATGCCGCTCGCCCAGACGCGATCCGATGTTGATGCGCCGACGCCCGCCGACCTTGTCCAGGTAGAGGGCGTGGCGTCCGTCCAGCACGCCCAGATGCACGGTGTCCTCGGTGGCCGCCGACAGTTGCTCCAGCCATGGGCGGGCGATGCGCGGCAGATGCATCTGCTGGCTGGCCGCATGGCCGAGCTCCAGCAGCTTGGGTCCCAGGGTGTAGCCCTCGCGCGGGCGGAACGAGAGCAGGCGGCGATCCACCAGCGCCGACGCCAGGCGGTGGGTGGTGCTGCGCGTCAGCTGCAGGTGTTCCGACAGTTCGGCCAGCGACAGCGGGCCATCGATCAGGGCGTCGATGACGTCCAGACCGCGCAGCAGCGTCTGGCTGCCGGAAGCCTTGGCGGCCTCCTCGGGCTCGCCCGTCTCGATTGACGCAGTTTGTCCCATCACGTAAGCACCTGTTTCAGAATGTAGCAAAACACGCAAGCAAAGCGGCGATTGACAGCCAGTTTGACGTGGAGCACGGAGAAGCGCCAGTGCCATCCCGAAATATGGGAAACGATCACCGGAACCGCACCGCGTGAGCCGGCTGTCCAGGATCAAGGCCGTGCGCGCCTTCGTGGTGCGGGGCGGCGGCGCCGACTATCACGACCAGTCGGACGGCCACTGGATCGATGACCACATCGCCACGCCGATGTCGAAATATCCCGAGTATCGGCAGAGCCGCCGCAGCTTCGGCATCAATGTGCTGGGCACCCTGGTGGTCGAGATCGAGGCCGAGAACGGCGTCGTCGGCTTCGCGGTGACGACCGGCGGCGAACCGGCCGCCTATATCGTCGAGAAGCATCTGGCCCGCTTCCTTGAAGGCCGCGATCCCTCCGACGTCGAGACCATCTGGGACCAGATGTATCTCTCGACCCAGTACTATGGCCGCAAGGGTCTGGTCGTGAACGCCATTTCCGGCGTCGATCTGGCGCTGTGGGACCTGCTGGGCCGCCTGCGTCAGGAGCCGGTTTTCGCCATGCTGGGTGGGGCGGTGCGCGACGAACTGACCTTCTACGCCACCGGCGCCCGCCCCGACCTGGCCAAGCAGATGGGCTTCATCGGCGGCAAGATGCCCCTGCACCACGGCCCGGCCGAGGGCGACGAGGGGTTCGCGAAGAACATCGCCGAGCTGGCCGAGATGCGGTCGCGCTGCGGCGACGACTTCTGGCTGATGTTCGACTGCTGGATGGCGCTGGACCTGGACTATGCGACCCGCCTCGCCCACGCGGCGAACGACCACGGCCTGAAGTGGATCGAGGAGGCGCTGAGCCCCGACGACTACTGGGGCTATCAGGCGCTGAAGAAGGCCGCCCCTCCCGGCATGCTGGTCACCACGGGCGAGCACGAGGCCACCCGTTGGGGCTTCCGCATGCTGCTGGAGATGGAGTGCTGCGACATCATCCAGCCGGACGTGGGCTGGTGCGGCGGCCTGACCGAGCTGATCAAGATCGCCGACATGGCCGACGCCCGGAAGGTGTTGACGATCCCGCACGGATCGTCCGTCTACAGCTACCATTTCGTGGTGACGCGCCATGACAGCCCGTTCGCCGAGTTCCTGATGATGGCGCCCAAGGCCAACGAGGTCGTGCCGATGTTCCATCCGCAGCTGATCGGCGAGCCCGTGCCCGTGAACGGCAAGCTCAAGGTTCCCGACCTCCCCGGGTTCGGCGTCGAGCTGAACCGGGACATCGCCCTTCACCGCCCCTATCCCCGCCAGGCGACCTGATGAAATTGTTGCGTTACGGCCCCAAAGGCCTTGAGAAACCTGGCCTTCTGGACGGTAAAGGCCGCATCCGCGACCTGTCCGGCCTCGTCTCCGACATCACGCCGGACCTGCTGCACGGCGAAGGTCTGGCGAGGCTGAAGGCCGTCGATCCTGAAAGCCTTCCGCTCGTCGAGGGCGAGCCCCGTCTGGGAACGCCGGTGAACGGCAGCCGGAAATTCATCGCCATCGGCCTGAATTTCGCCGACCACGCCGCCGAGTCCGGCCTGCCCGAACCGACCGAGCCGGTCGTGTTCATGAAAGCCATCACCTGCCTGACCGGTCCGAACGACGAGGTCATGATCCCGCGCGGCTCCGAGAAGACCGACTGGGAGGTCGAGCTGGGCATCGTCATCGGCCGGGCCGCTTCGTACGTTGAGCAGGCCCAGGCCCTGGATCACGTCGCCGGCTATGTGCTGATCAACGACGTCTCCGAGCGCGCCTTCCAGACGGAACGCGGCGGCACCTGGGACAAGGGCAAGGGCTGCGACACCTTCGGCCCCGTCGGCCCCTGGGTCGTCACCGCTGACGAGGTCGGCGATCCGCAGGACCTGGACATGTGGCTGGACCTGAACGGCAAGCGCATGCAGACCGGCAACACCCGCACCATGATCTTCGGCGTGGCCGAGATCGTGTCCTACGTCAGCCAGTTCATGACGCTGGAGCCCGGCGATCTGATCACCACCGGCACCCCTCCCGGCGTCGGCCTGGGCCAGAAGCCGGAGCCCTTCTACCTGAAGCCCGGCGACGTCATGACCCTGGGCATCGAGAAGCTTGGCCAGCAGCGACAAACCGTCGTCGCCTGGCGCGCCGCCACCGAAGAGGCCGCCTGAATGTCCGTGTTTGAAGGCCGCTTTTCCGGTCGCCGCGCCATCGTCACCGGCGGCGCCTCGGGCCTGGGCAAGGCCGCCGCCGCCCGCATCGTCGCCGAAGGCGGCCAGGTCTCGCTCTGGGACCTGAACGCCGAAACCCTGTCCGCCGCCGCCGACGAGATCGGCGCGGCCCATACGGTCGCCCTGGATGTCTCTGACCCCGACGCGGTGGCTGACGCCGCCCGTGCCGCCAAAGAGGCACTGGGCGGCCTCGACATCCTGATCGCCTCGGCCGGGATCACGGGCGCAACCGTGCCGGTGAAGGACTTCCCGATCGACAGCTGGCGGCGGGTCATCGACATCAACCTGAACGGCGTCTTCTACTGCTGCCGCGCGGTCGTGCCCTATCTGCTCGAGAACGGCTATGGACGGATCGTCAACGTGGCCTCCGTCGCGGGTAAGGAGGGCAACCCCAACGCCTCCGCCTATTCCGCTTCCAAGGCCGGGGTGATCGGCCTGACTAAGTCGCTGGGCAAGGAGTTGGCCACCTCGGGCGTGATCGTCAACAGTCTGACGCCCGCCACCTTCGAGAGCCCCATCCTGGCCCAGATGCCGCAAAGCCAGGTCGATTACATGCGCTCCAAGATCCCCATGGGACGCCTGGGCGAGGTCGATGAGAGCGCCGCCATGGTCTGTTTCATGGCGTCCGAGGAATGCAGCTTCACGACCGCCTCGACCTTCGACACCTCCGGCGGCCGGACGACCTACTAGGGGCATGCAGCAGGTGGGCAGGGACATCCGCATCGTCGATCCGCATGTCCACCTCTGGGACCTGTCGCGCGCACACTACGCCTGGCTTCAGGACGAGCCGCTGCCCCACAATCCGGCCGGCGACATGAGCCCGATCGCCCACCGCGACTACGGCCTGGCCGACTACCGTGCCGACACCGCCGGCTGGACAGTCGACAAGATCATCCATGTGGAATGCGGTCTGCCGCGCGGGGCGCAGCTGGCCGAGACGGACTGGCTGCAAACCCTCGCCGACGACAGCGGCTTCCCGCAGGGGATCGTCGCCGGCGCGGACCTGCTGGACCCCGATCTCGACGCCCTGCTGGAGGCGCACGCCGCCAGGCGCAATGTGCGCGGCGTCCGTCAGATCGTCTGCTGGCACGCTGATCCGGCCAAGACCTATACCGCCCGCGACCTGCTGCTGGACCCCGCGTGGGAGGCCGGCTTCGCCCGGTTGGCGCGGTACGGCCTGTCGTTCGACCTTCAGCTCTATCCGTCGCAGATGGCCGCGGCGGCGGCGCTGGCCGACCGCCATCCGGACATTCCCCTCATCGTCAATCACGCCGGCCTGCCGACCGATCGCGACCCGGCGGGGATAGCGGCCTGGCGCGACGGCCTGCGCGGGCTCGCCGCCCGGCCGCAGGTCTCGATCAAGATCTCCGGCCTGGGCATCACCGACCGCGCCTGGACGAGGGAGTCGATCCGGCCCGTGGCGCTGGAATGCATCGAGGCCTTCGGTGCCGGGCGCGCCATGTTCGCCAGCGACTTCCCGGTCGACAAGGTCCACGGCAGTTTCGACGCCGTATTCTCGGCCTTCGACGCCATCACCGCCGACTTCAGCGACGACGAGCGGGAGCGGCTGTTCGCCGCCAACGCCGAGGCGACCTACCGCATCTGAAAAGCACACCAAGCCGCCGCGAAAGACGGGGCCGAGAGGGAGGATTTCATGGTCATCGAAACGGACGCGGCCCACACGCCGGGCGGACTGGCCCGACCGGGGGGAAGCCTGCGCGGCCCCCTGTCCTTCGCCATCGCCTGCTTCCTGATCTGGGGGCTGGCTTACGGCCTGCTGGACGTCCTGAACATGCATTTCCAGGAGACCCTGAGCATCAGCCAGGCCGACAGCTCCTGGCTGCAGATCGCCTATTTCGGCGCCTATCTGCTGATCAGCTTCCCGGCCGGAATGCTGCTGCACGCCCGAGGCTACAAGGTCGGCATCGTCTCGGGCCTGGTGGTCACCGCGTTCGGGGCGCTGCTGTTCATCCCGGCCGCGGCGGCCGGCGCCTTCCTGCCGTTCGTCGGATCGATGTTCGTCCTGGCCGCCGGCCTGTGCATCCTCGAGACCTCGGCCGACACCTACGTCAATGTGCTGGGAGACCCGGCCAAGGCGTCGCAGCGGCTCAACCTGGCCCAGTCCTTCAACGCCCTGGGCGTCTTCTTCGGCCCGCTGATCGGCGGGGCGGTCTTCTTCAGCCCCAGCACCACGGCAGCCCTGGGCGGCGCGACCCGTTCGATCCAGACCGTGTATGGCCTGATCGCGGTGGCGGTGCTGGTCTTCGCCGTCGCCGTCTGGCGCGCCCGGCTGCCCGAGACGGGCCTGTCGGATCACGGCGACGCGGCCGCGGGCGACGCCCCTGCCCGCTCCCTCGCCCAACAGCCGCACTTCATCGCCGGCGTCGTCACCCAGGCCCTCTACATCGGCGCCCAGGTCGGCATCGGCGCCTATTTCATCAATCTGGTCACCCACACCTGGACAGGCCTGACGTCGCAGCAGGGCGCCTTCATGCTGTCGCTGGCCGCCATCGGCTATCTGGTCGGGCGGTTCGCCGCGACGGCGCTGCTGCTGCGGGTCAAACCGCGCACCCTTCTGACCACCTACGGCCTGGTCAATGTGGCGCTGACCCTGGTGGTCGCGGCCGGGATCGAGCGGATCTCGCCCATCGCCCTGGTCGCGGTCTTCTTCTTCATGTCGACCATGTTCGCGACCATCTTCGCCCTGGGCACGACCGGACTGGGAAGCGGGACCAAGAAGGCCTCGTCGCTGATGGTCATGGCGATCGGCGGCGGCGTGCTGCTGCCCTGGCCCATGGGACGGATCGCCGACCTTTATGGCGCCAACGTCGCCTTCCTGCTGCCCGCGGCCTGTTTCGCCGTGGTGGCCTGGTACGGCTGGAAGGGCGCAGGACTGGGACGGACGGCGACCGCCGCCTGAGCCTTGCCGCCGGCCTTCGGGGTTCGCGTCAGCGAACCTCGAAGGTGGTGTGCAGTTCGGCCCGGGAATCTCCGCCAATCCAGACGTCGAAGGCGCCGGGGTCCATCACCCAGCCGCGTTCCGCCGCGCTCCAGTAACGGAGCTCGGCTTCGCCCAGGGTGAAGGTCACGGTGCGGCTTTCGCCGGGAGCCAGGGTGACGCGCCGGAAGCCCTTCAGCTCGCGAACGGGGCGCGTCGCCCGGCCCGCCTGCTGATGGATGTAGAGCTGGACGGTCTCGTCGCCCGTGCGGTCGCCGGTGTTGGTGACGACCGCCGAAACGGTGATGCGTCCGTCCCGCGCCACGACAGGCCGATCGATGGCGATGTCAGAGAAGCCGAACGTCGTATAGCTGAGCCCATAGCCGAACGGGTACAGCGGCGTGGACGCCTCATCCCAGTATCGGGTGGCGACGCCCGCGGGCTCCTTGGTCGCGTTGTGCGCGTAGTAGAGCGGGATCTGACCCGCTTCGCGCGGCCAGGTCACAGGCAGCTTACCGCCGGGGTTCACGTCCCCGAACAGGACGTTGGCCACCGCCGCGCCGCCTTCGGACCCGGGATGCCATGCCTCCAGGATCGCGGGGACCTTGGCCTGGGCGTCGCGGATATCGAGCGGCCGACCGTTCATCATCACCATGACCACGGGCTTGCCCAGGGCGGCGACGGCGTCGATCAACGCCTGCTGGCGTCCCGGGAGGGACAGGGACACGCGCGAGGCCTGCTCGCCGCTCATGTAGAAGTCCTCGCCGACCACCAGCACGATCAGATCCGACCGACCGGCCAGTTCAACCGCCCGCGCGAACTCCTCGTCGGCCTGGGCTTCGGTCCAGCGTCGCGGCTGCGGCCTCAGGGCAGCGAACATCGACGCCGTCCCGCGCCGCAGCTGGACGCCAGGCGCGGTTTCGACCTCGGCCGCCCCGTTCAGCTCGGCCTTCACGCCCTCATAGAGGGTCACGGTCTCGTCCGGTTTGTCGGCGAAAGACCAAGGACCGACGGTGTCGATGGGCGAGTCCGCCATCGGCCCGATCACGGCCACGCGCCGGTGCGCGCCGCGCTCGAGCGGCAGCAGGCCGCCGGTGTTCTGCAGCAGCACCATCGACCGTTCCGCCGCCACCCGCGCCAGATCGCGATGCGCGGGCGCCGACAGCACACCCTCCGTCAGCGCGGGGTCGGTATAGGGCTGTTCGAACAGGCCCATCCGGAACTTGGCGACCAGCACCCGGCGCACGGCGCGATCAATGATCGCCTCCTCGAGCCGCCCCTGCCGGACCGCGTCGATCAGCTGGCCGAAGGCGCCGGTCCCCAGCGACATCTCCATGTCGTTTCCGGCCCTGACCGACCGCACCGCGGCGTCCATCGGGTCCAGGGAGAAGTCCTGCGGGATCAGGCTGCGCACGGCGTTGGCGTCCGAGACCACGAAGCCCTCGAACCCCAGTTCGCCGCGCAGCAGGTCGTTCAACAGCCAGTCGTTGGCCACCGCCGGAACGTCGTTCAGCTCCATATAGGCGCTCATGACATTGCCCGCGCCCGCCTCAATGGCGGCGACGAAGGGCGGCAGATAGACGTTGTACAGCTGGTTGTCGGACAGGTTGACGCTATCGTAGTCCCGCCCGCCTTCGGACGCGCCGTAGCCGATGAAATGCTTGGGGCCGGCGATGACCCGGCCGGGCGCTCCGATGGTCTCGCCTTGGAAGCCCCGAACCTGAGCGCGCGCCAGAACGGAGCCGAGGTAGGGGTCCTCGCCTGGGCCTTCGACGATACGGCCCCAGCGCGGGTCGCGCGTGATGTCCAGCATAGGGGCGAAGGTCCAGTGGATACCCGTCGCGCGCGCCTCGGCGGCGGCGACCGCCTGCGACTGCTCGACCAGATCGGGGTCCCAGGTCGCGGCCATGCCCAGCGGCACCGGGAAGATGGTCCGGAAGCCGTGCACGACATCGTAGCCGAACAGCAGCGGGATCCCGAGCCGGGTCTCCTCCACCGCCATGTGCTGCAGACGGTTGATGACGACGGGATCGCGCACGAACAACAGGGACCCCAGCCCGCCCGCCCGCACCCGCGCCTCGACCGGCGCGGCGCTGCCCAGCACGAACTGCTGGCTGATCTGGCCGACCTTCTCTTCCAGCGTCATGCGCGCGATCAGGGCGTCGGCCCGCGCCTCGGGAGACGCCAGGGGGGCAGCGACGCCGGGCGCGGACGCCGGGACGGCCGAGGGCTGCGGCCCGGTCTGGGCCAGGACGCCGGTCCCGCTCCAGCTCACGATCGCGGCGCCGAGAAGAAGACGTTGGAGAAGTCGCGACCGCATCAGACACACACCAAAAAAATGGGCCGACGCGGAGGCTGATCCACGTCGGCCAGTCAAGTCGCAGCGGCCCGGGAGACCGCTCCGGCTCAGGATCAGAACGTCTTACGAATGCCCACCGAGATCATCCGCCCCAGGGTCGCACCGTTCGCCGTGCCGCCGGCCGCATTGTAGTACGGCGGCGTTTCGTCGAGCAGGTTGTCGAGATTGACGGTCAGCGTCGTGTCGCTCAGGACCCCGCCGAACGACAGGTCATAGGCGGCGAACAGATTGACCGTGGTGAAGCTGTCGATCTCGGTCTGGCCGACGATGCCCTGCACATCCGCCGCAGCGTTGTGATTGACCGTCAGTTCTACGGCGAACGCATCGATCGACACACCCGCAGATCCGACCAGGGAATAGGGGCTGGATCCGTTGTTGAACTCGTCGGTCACCGGACCGCCGGCGATGGGGCGGCTGTCGCGGGTCAGGTTATAGGTCCCGGCCAGGCCGACGTGCCAGACCCCGAAATCAGCGGGGCGGAAATACTGCAGATTGAAGTCGATGCCGTCGACATCGAGCGTGCCCAGATTGGTGCGGCGCGCGTCGATCAGGACGGCCGGCGTCAGGAAGCCGGTGTACAGGGCCGCGATGCTGGGCGCCCCCTCGACCCGCATTCCGGAAGTGGCCGCAAGCGCCTGGGCCTGGGTCGGATTGCGGATGAAGTAGGAGGCATAGGCGGGGTTGGCGAAGAAGGGCGCGCCGCTCAGGAACGGCGCCAGGCCGATCGCATCGGTGAAGGCGACGTTGAAATAGGTCACGCTGGCGCTAAAGCCGTCCAGCGCGCCCTCAGGCTTCCAGTCGAAGCCCAGCGACCAGGTGTCGGCCTCTTCCGGCTTCAGGTTGGGGTTGCCCCCCGCCAGAAGGATGGTGGGGCGGAACAGGTCGGTGAAGGGACTGCCGGCCGGAAGGAACGGACTGACGCTCAGGACCTGGGCGCGCGTATCGACCGCCTGGCCCATGTCCGCCAGGCTCGGCGCGTGGAACGAGGTCCCCCAGTTGCCGCGCACGGTCAGCGACGGAATGGGGCGGTAGTTGAACCCGATCTTGGGATTGGTCGTGTCGCCGACGTCGCTATAGGAATCGTAGCGCACCGAAGCGGACAGATCGAACGATCCCAGCGAGACGCTGTCGAACACCGGAACCAGCACTTCGCCGAAGACCGATTTGACGTCCCGCTTGGCGGAGGCCTCGCCCAGAACCAGAGCGGACGGCGGACCGGCTCCCTGCTCGGCGTCGATCGTCTCCTCGTGATACTCGGCGCCGAGGGCCACCTTCACCTCCCCGGCGGGCAGGCTCCACAGCACGCCGTCGGCGACGGCGCGGACTTCGCGGATTTCCTGGACCGAGTGCCCATAGCTCTGGAAGTTGATGATCCCGTCCAGCACCGCCCGGTTGGTGGCGCCGACATTGTAGGGATTGAGCGCGGTCGCGGTCGTCGTTCCCGCCAGCGCCGCGGCTTCCGCGGCGGTGTTGATCTGCCAGGTCCGCACCAGGTTGGTGCTCCGGCCCCAGTTCAGTGAACCGCGCAGGCGCCAGTCGTCGTTCAGCTGATAGGTCAGCGAGGGCGTCAGGCCGGCGGAGGTGAAGCGGCTGCTGTTCTCGGGCGCATCAACGCCCCAGGCCGCCGAATAGTTGAAGGCGACCGAGTGACCGAGCTCGCCCGCGACGGACTGGAAATAGGGGTTCGCCGCCGTGATTGTGCCGCTGCCCCGGATGCCGGTGCCTTCGGTGGCCGACATGCCCCGACGGGTGGTCTCGCGCTGGGCGTAATAACCGGTCGCTTCGAACACCAGACGGTCGCTCAGGTTATGAGTGACCGCGGCGAACAGGCTGTGACGCTCTTCTTCCGGATAGAAGTCGATGACATCGGCTTCGTCGCACAGGTTCGTCCCCGGCGTCCGGCTCGGCAGGGTGTAGTTCACGCCCGGCAGGAGCGGAGAGAAGGGATTGGGGGTCGTGATCGTGCCCGGCGAACAGGCGTTCGACCGCAGATCCGAGCCGCCCCGGCTGCGCAGGTCCTGGGTGAAATAGTCCCGGTCGGCGCCGATGATGTTGCTGTGCCGGGCGTAGGCGTAGGAGATGATGGCCGAACCGCCGGTCCAGTCGTGGCCCGCCGTCAGGTTCAGGTCGGACTGGTCGTAGCCGTCGGCGACGCCGTAGCGGCCGGTCAGCTCGACGCCGTCGAAGCGCTTGCGGGTGATGAAGTTGACCACGCCGCCGATGGCGTCGGAGCCATAGATGGACGACCCGCCGTCAGGGATCACCTCGACGCGTTCGATCATGCCCGGCGGGATGATGCTCGGGTCCGGCGAGGTCTGCAGGACCCCGGCGCCGACCAGGCGGTTCCCGTTCAGCAGGACCAGCGTCGTCGAGCCGCCCGAGGCGCCAAGGTTACGGATGTTGGGCCGGTTGATCGGCAGGGCGATCGTGCCGCCGGGCTGGGGCGCGCCGTTGAACGAGTTCGAAATCTGCGGGATCCGCGCCAGCAGATCGTTGGAAGACGCAACGCCGGTCCGGGTGATGTCCTCGCGATCGACGCTGACCACATTGGTGCCCGTCGGCGCGACGCCGCGCAGCAGAGTGCCGGTCACCACGACATCATCGATCGCGACCGGCTCGTCCTCGGGCGCGCTCGACGGAGCGGGCGCGACCTGCGCCACCGCGGCTCCGGCCGCACTGACGCCGAGAACGACGAGAGCGGTCGTCGCCAGCAGTCTCATGGTCAAGGTCGCATTTCGCATATGTCATCCCCCCAGGCCTCGTGGACCTGTCCGCCTCGGCGGTTGTTTCCGGACATCGGCGCGACCGAGAAACGGGGGGCCGACGAATCACTCCCAGCGACAGTTGAACCTGTCGTCCCAGATTGTGAGCGGAGGTTCCGTTATTTCGAAAGTGTCGTCAACAATTATTTGAGCGATTGCATAACCAAACCGCGCGGGGCTAGCTATCCCGTGTCGCCGTCCGCACACGGACGCTCCGAAGGGCGAGATGATCGCCGCCGTCGCCGCCCAGGAGGTCTGTCCCATGTCGTCCCCGATCACCCGTCTCGGACTCATGTTCGCCGCCTGCCTGGCCCTCGCCCTCCCCGCCCGGGCCCAGTCGCCCGCGTTCGACGTCTGGCCGGGCGCGGCCCCGGGATCGGAACATGCGACTCAGGTCGAGGTGGCCAGCCCCTTCCCCACCGGCGCCTTCCAGGTGGTGCGCAACGTCACCCGACCGACCTTGCAGGTCTTCCAACCCGCGCCCGGGACCGCGACCGGCGCCGCCGTCATCGTCGCGCCGGGCGGCGGCTTCCGCTTTCTGACCATGCAGGCCGAGGGCGTGGACGTCGCCCGGGCGCTGACCGCTCACGGCATCACGGTCTTCGTGCTGAAGTACCGGACCATCGAGACGCCGGTCGACGACCGCCAGCTCTGGCGCGAATTCTTCGTCTTCATGGCCCAGGCGAGCGCGCGCGGCGGCGAGTTGAACCTGGACGACGCCGCTGCACCCGGCGTCGAGGACGGCCTCCAGGCCCTAGCCCTGGTGCGCAGCCGCGCGGCGGACTGGGGCGTCGATCCGGCCAAGGTCGGCATGATCGGCTTCTCGGCCGGAGCGAGAGTGACCGCCGGCGCCCTTCTGGCCCCGGACGCGGCCGCCCGTCCCGCCTTCGCCGCCCTGATCTACGGCGCCGCGTTCAACGACGCGCCCGTGCCCACGGACCTGCCTCCGGTGTTCCTGGCCGTCGCCGGTGACGACAAACTGGCCGCCCCGACGGTCCTGCGCTTCTACCAAGCCGCCTCGCGCGGGACCCGGCAGCCCGAACTGCACGTCTACGCCAAGGGCGGGCACGGCTTCGGCATGAACCATCAGGGAACCAGCAGCGACTTCTGGATCGACGACCTGCTCAACTGGCTGACGGTCCAGGACCTCGCCAGGCCCTGACGGGACTCAGCGGGCCGCCAGGTCGGCCAGCGCGGTCTTCAACACCTTGCCCAGGGCGTTGCGCGGCAGTTCGTCCAGGCGGATGACGGCGGACAGGCGCTGAACCGGCCCAAGCCGCTCATTGGCCCAGGCCCGGACGGCCTCAACATCAACATCCGACGCGCCGACCACGAACCCCACCGGGGTTTCGCCCCATTTTTCGTCCGGCACGCCCACGACGGCGGACTCGGTCACCGCCGGATGCTGATCCAGCTGCTTCTCAAGATCGACCGGGTAGATGTTGAATCCGCCCGAGATAATCATGTCCTTCTTGCGCCCGACGATCTCCAGGAAGCCGTCTTCATCGAACCGCCCCAGATCGCCGGTGCGGATAAAGGCCCGACCGTCCGCGGCCTCCCAGCGCCCGGCCGCGGTCGCCTCGGGACGATTGTGATAGCCGGCCATCATCATCTGTTCGGAGTAGCTGACGATCTCGCCGACCTCCCCGACCGCCAGTTCGAGGCCGACGTCGTCGATGATCCGCATGTCGGCGCCCGGTGCGGGCATGCCGACGGTGTGGAGCTTGTGCGGGAACAGATGGGCGGGCAGCAGACAGACGCCGCCGCCCTCGGTCATGCCGAACAGCTCCAGAAGGCCGCCAGGCCAGCGCCGCAGCACCTCGGACTTCAGCTCGACCGAGAACGGCGCGCTGGTGCATAGCTTCAGCAGGAACGCCGACAGGTCCGCGCCGTCGAACAGGGGGCTCGCCATCAGCCGCTGGTACTGCACCGGAACCAGCATGGTGTGGGTCGCCGCGTGCTGTTCCGCCAGGCGCAGGAATTCGCCCACATCGAATTTGCGCATCAGGACGACCGTGCCGCCCGACAGCAGGGCCGGCAGCAGGGTGACCAGCGTCGTGTTCGAATACATCGGCGTCGTCAGCAGGGTGACGGCCTGGGAACCGAACAGGCCGGCCAAGGCGCCCATCTGCCGCTCGCGCATGGCGTGGGAGTGGATGATGCCCTTGGGGACCCCCGTGGTGCCCGATGAATAGATCAGGTTGAACGCTGCGCCCGGCGCGATCTCGACGGCGGTCGGCGCCGCGCCGGACGGCGCCAGCCAGGCCGGCCAGGCCCCTTCGTCCTCGCCGTCGCCGTCGAGGATGACGACCAGGGGGCCGCCTTCGGATGTCTCGATCCGGCCGAACTGGGCGCTGTCAGCGAACACCAGCGCGGGCCGGGCGTCGCCCAGCATGGCGGCCAGCACTTCGGCCGTGACGCCGGTCGCCAGCGGAACGGGCGTCATCCCGGCCCGCACGGCGCCGAGGAAGGCGACGGCGTAGGCCAATCCCGGCTCACCCAACAGGGCGACGCGATCCCCGACCGACAGCCCGTCCCGTTGCAGCGCGGCGGCGGTCCGGTCCATCAGCTGATCCAGGACGGCGTAGCTCAGGACCGTCCCGCCTTGGATCAGCGCTGCACGGTCGCCCGTTTCCCCGGCGTGATGGGTGATGGCCCCGGAAAGGGACGATGGTGCTGACATGTCCGGCGCGTCTCAGTTCGGCGTGAAGGTGAAGGTCGTGGCCCCGGAGCCCACCGCATAGACCGCGTGGCCGTCCTGGACCCGCAGGTAGCGCGCGCCGCGGGGCTGGCGAGCCAGGCGCTCGCCGCCGTTGGGCAGCCAGATCTCCGCCCGGGTCGCTCCGGGGACGACCACGTCGAGCACGGCCTGGGTCCCGTCACGGCGCCAAGCCGACCGGATCTGTCCACGCGGCGCGTCGATCGTGGCGGCGGCGTGATCCAGACCCGACGGCAAGGCGGGGCGAATGACCAGATCGGCATAGCCGGGCGACGCGGGCCGGATGCCGGCGAGCCCCTCGTAGAACCAGTCGCTGATCGACGCGAAATAGTGGTGGTTCCAGGATCGGGAGGTCAGTCCCCACCCCTCCAGCATCGAGTTGATGTCGTTCTCCAGCCAGAAGCCCCAGCTGGGCTGGGTCGTGCGGGTGGCCGTCCGGTAGACGGTGTCCGCATGGCCGTGGTCGGTCAGCAGGGTCATGGCGTAGCGCAGCGGGTAGACGCCCATAGTCAGGGTCAGGTCGTTCGCTTCCAGATCGGCGGCCACCGCATCGGCGACGGCCTGCGCCTCACCGTCCGGAACCAGGCCGAACGCCAGCGGCAGGATGTTCTGGGTCTGGCTGAACGGCGGCGTCGGACCGTTCGCGATCGGCGGCGTCAGATAGCGCCGGGCCGCCGCATTCCAGTATTTCCGATTGTAGGCCTCGCGAACGCGCCCAGCGAGCTCGCCGTACCGCGCCGCGTCCTCCGCCTTGCCCAGCGCCGCCGCGTTGCGCGCCAGCATCGAGACCATGTGGAAATAGTAGGCCGACGACGTCGCATCGACCGGACCGAACGGCCCCTTCCCGGCATAGTCGCCCAAGCCTCGGGCATAGGTGAAGTCGGGCGCGGTGATGAGCGTGCCGGTGTAGTCGACCAGCCGCTTCTGGGCCTCGTACATCGCCGCCAGGGTCGTCTCGTCGCCGTAGTGGCGCACCAGCTCGTCCGGGATCACGAATATCGCCGCGTCCCAGGCGGGCGTCGGTCCCCAGATGAAGGACCAGCCCGGCGTCTGCTCGAAGCCGTAGAATGAGGTCGAGGGCACGATCTCCGGCAGCTCCCCGCTGGACGCCTGGGCGTCGCGGAAGTCGGCCAGCCATTTGGTCCAGACCCGCGCCATCCCGAAATTCACGCCCGCGGCGGCCGACGACGCCTGGGCGTCTCCGGTCCAGCCGTTCTTCTCCAGGCTGGGCGTGTCGGTCATCAGCCCGTGCATGTTGTTCAGCAGGGCGTTCTGCGACGCCTGCTGGATTCGGTTCAGCAAGGAATTGCCGCTCTCGAAGGCGCCGATCCGGGGCACGTCGGAATGGATGATCTCGGCGACTACCAAGTCGTCGGCCGGCGGCGCGTCCAGGCCCTCGACCTGGATATAGCGGAACCCGGCATAGCTGAAACGCGGAGCCCAACGTTCCGTCCCGGCACCGGAGAAGGTGTAGCGCAGCGTCTGCAGCTGGGCATCGATCAGGCCGCTGGCCACCAGAGCGGTTCCGTCCTCGGCCTTCTTCTCGGTCAGGACCAGGCTGACCGTCCGTCCGTTCGCTCCCGACATCGTCAGGCGGGGCCGCCCGGTCAGGATGCGTCCGAAATCGAACACCCAGACGCCCGGACGGACCTCGGTGCGTGCGACCGGGCGCAGGTCCTCGATCGGACGGATCGGCTCGGCCGCGGCGGCGACGAGGGCGCCGCGCGGGCCTGCCGCTTCCATCGCCGGCGTCCAGTCGTTCGCAGCGAACGCGGCGGTCCTCCAGCCCTGCGGCTCCAGCCGGGCGTCATAGCGTTCGCCGGCGTAGATGGAGTCGTGGCGGGTCGGCCCGTCGGCGGTCTTCCAGTTCCGGTCGGAGGCGATCACCTGACGGCGTCCGTCGGCGAAGACGATCTCCAGCTGCGCGCGCAGGGCCGGTTCGGCATGCCATGCCGCCTGATGGAAATACCATTCATTGGGCTCGGTGACGCCGTACCAGCCCCGCCCCAGTTCGGCCGCCAGCACGTTCCGCCCTCGCGCCAGCAGCGGCGCGACATCATAGGCCTGATACAGGACCCGATGATCGTAGTCGGTCCACCCCGGCGCCATCGGCAGTTCCGACAGGGGCGTGCCGTTCACCGTCATATCGGCCCAGCCGCCGACGGCGACATACAGCCGGGCGGAAGCGATCTCGCCCGCTTCCAGATCGAAGTCCCGCCGCAGCAGGGGCGCGGGATTGGACAGGGGCAGAACGATGTCCTTGGTCGGCACCCCCGAGGGCAGCAGCAGGCCGTCCGGGCCGACGCTCCCGCCGCTCAGGGGATTCTCGCCCCGCTCGAACCGGGTCTCGAAGGCCGGGCCGTCGGAGGCCGACGCCGGCGCGATCGAAAGGCCGTGGATCACGGCCGCATCGGCGGCCGGAGCCAGGAAGCCGACCGTACCCCGCGTCTGGCTGGCGTCGCGGAGCGCGTCGACCTGACGTCCGTCCAGGCGGGTGACGATCCGGTCGCCCACGGCCTCGATGGTCAGGACATGGCGTCCCTGGCGCAGCGCCGCGGCCGAAACGCCCAAAGGTACAGTCTTCAGGACGGTCTGATTGACCATCGAGCGGCTGCCGCCCGGATAATCGCGGACCTGGGCGATCAGGACGGCGGCGCCGCCCTCGTCCTCGGAGATGCGCCAGGCGTAGGCCTCGCCATAGGTCTTGCCGACCGGGCTGGCCCGGAAGAGCACATCGAACATGCGCCCCCGCAGCGTGAAGTCGACGGTGATGACCGCGTCGGACCAGCCGGTCGGGGCCGTCGCGTTGCGCTGGATCCAGCGCCCCTGCCAATCGCCCGGCTGGAGCAGCCCGGCCTCCCAGGACGCCGGCGTGCTCCAGGGCGTGGCGCGGCCACGTGCATCCCACAGGCGGACCTGCCACACGCGCCGTTCCCGGGACGCCGCCACGGGGCCGTCATAGGTCGCGGCGGCGGCGGTCGGCGACGCTGTCCGCCCGCTGTCCCACAGCAGCCGTCCCTCGCCCAGGTCGCGTTCGGACGCCGCGACGCGCACCTGCCAGGCGGTCTGCCCGCGAACCGGCGGCCGCCATGACAACCGGGGCCGGGGCGTATCCACGCCGATCGGATCGACGGCCCCGTTGGTTCTCAAGGCGACGGGCCGGTCCGTCGGTTCCCCCTCGGCGCGAACAGCGCCGACCGACAACAGAAGGCAGGCCAGGGCCGCCATGACCAGCTTGAGCATCGACATGGCGCAATTCTCCCTCGCCGCCGCGACGGGCGGTTGCTGACGACGGTCTGGCCGCCCCTTCGGTCGGCTGTGGCTTACTGGGTCGGCGGGGTCGCCGGGATGGCGGCCAGCGCGGCGTCGAGCGCGGCCAGGGCCGCGTCGTCCAGATTGGCCTGCGGGAACTCAGCCAGCTGGCGCGGCGTCAGGCCGGCGATCATCTCGCTGATGCTGGCGGTTTCTTCCGGCGTCATCGGCGGCTGGCCGGCGGCGATCCGGCGCCGTTCGAAGAAGGCGCCGACCACCACCCGCGCCTGGGGGTCGGCGGTCAGGTCGGCCATGGTCACGTCGATCGAGAATTTCGGCTTGGCCGGCGCTTCGGCGGCGGGCGCCGGAGCGGTCTGGGCCAGGGCCGGCGCGGCTCCGGCGAGGGACAGGGCGGCGACGAAGGCGATGCGGCGGATCATGGGAGTGTTCCTGTTCTGGATCATGTGAGCGTCCGGACTATCGGACAAGAACCTGTGTCAGCGCCTCGATATGCGCCTCGATGACGTCCGGGTCGGACGGGTCGATATTCCACACGCGGCGAACCTCGGGCGCCAGGGTGTAGAAGGTCTGGGCGGCGCCGACGAAGATGTAGACCAGCGCCGGCGTGGAAACGTTCGGCAGTATGCCTTCCCGTTTGCACATTTCGATGAACCGGGCCGAGACCTTGCTGATGTCGGCGATGAAGCTGTCGGTGGCCCAGTGCAGGCGCTCGCTGTCGCGCATGCTCTCCTGCATCATCAGCCGGGCGTGTTCGGGATGCTTGGCCGAATAGACGACGACGGCGCGGATCACCGCCTTGGCGTAGGCCCGGAAATCGGCGTGGACAGGATCGTCCGGCCGCGGCAGCGCCAGCTCCTTGGCCTGCCGTTCGAACAGGAAGGCGACCGCGGCTCGCCAGAGGGCGTCCTTGCTGGAGAAGTGGTATTTGATCAGGGCGTTGTGCGCACCGGCCAGGGCCGCGATCTCTCGCGTCGAGGCGCCGTCGAAGCCCTTTTCGGAGAAGACCTCCAGCGCCGCCTGAAGCAGGCTCGCCTGGGTCGCCTCTCTTTGCTGGACTCTGAGGTTCACCCGCGTTTCCAAGACAACTCGCCCGAAATCCTTCGTTTCCTGAGTGCCGTCCTTGCCGGCGAAGCGTTCGACTCTGTGTTCGAAATCCGCGCCGCCGAAGGTCACTCGACATTCGTTATGCATCTGCATAGCGTGATGCGCAAGTGATCTGGCTTAAGGGGCGGAACTGTACTCCGTCGGCCGATCCGGGAGAAATCTCAGATGGATCAGACACGTCGACTGCGGAGCGTGCGCGCCGCCTGGACCGCCGCCTGCCTGGGCCTGACGCTGGCGGCCGGCTCGGCCTGCGCCCAGACGCCGCCGTCCACGACGCCGGGTACCCCGGTCACCGCCCGGATCCCGCAAGGGGCGCTGGTCGGGGTGGACGAAGGCGACGTCCGGTCGTTCAAGGGCATTCCCTACGCCGCCCCGCCGGTCGGCGACCTGCGCTGGCGGGCGCCGCGGCCCGCGGCCGCCTGGACGGGCGTGCGCGACGCCTCGGCCTTCGGCGCCGACTGCATCCAGCCCCGCCCCGGCTGGGACGACACCCAGTCGAAGCAGCCGACCAGCGAGGACTGCCTGACCCTGAACGTCTGGGCGCCGGAGACACGGACGGCGGAGCCCCTCCCCGTCATCGTCTGGATCCACGGCGGCGGCTTCATCATGGGCTCCGGCAGCCAACCGCTCTTCGACGGCGCCCGGCTGGCTTCGCGCGGCGTCGTGGTGGTGACCTTCAACTACCGGCTCGGCCGTTTCGGCTTCTTCGCCCATCCCGCCTTGACGGCGGAAGCGGGCGACGCGCCGACGGCCAACTATGGCCTGATGGACCAGGTCGCGGCGCTGCGCTGGGTGCACGACAACATCAACGCCCTGGGCGGCGACCCCGAGCGGGTCACCATCATGGGCCAGTCGGCCGGCGGCGGCTCGGTCCTGCAGTTGATGACCATGGCCGAGGCCCGGGGTCTGTTCCGGGGGGCCGTCGTCCAGTCCGGCGGCGGTCGCGACCACCTGCCGCCCCTCACGGCGCCGGCCGGCCAGCGATCGGGCGAAAGCGTCGGCGAGGCCTTCGCCGCCTCGGTCAATCTCAGGAACGCCACGGCGGCTGACCTCCGGGCCCTTCCGGCCGAGCGGGTGCGCGGGCGGCTGGACCTGTTGAACCCTGAGCGGAACACCTTCACCGGCCCGATCATCGACGGGCGGCTGGTCACCACCCAGACCCTCGACGCCTTCACGCGCGGGGAGCAGGCTCCCGTACCCCTGATCATCGGCGCCACCAATTTCGAGCTCGGCTCGATCCCGTCCTTCCTGCGCGGAATGGTCGCCGACCGCACGCTGGAGGACGTCGAGGTCTCCAAGCCGGACCTGATGACCATCTACGGAACCTCCGACACCCTCAACCGGGCCATGCCGTCCGAGCTCACCTTCGTCGAACCGGCCCGGCGGCTGGCCGCACTCGACGCGGCCGCGGGCCATCCGGTCTGGCTTTACAGCTTCGGCTATGTCGCCGAGAGCAAGCGACGCGAATGGTCGGGAGCGCCGCACGCCTCGGACCTCGGCTACGGCTTCGACACCCTGGGCCGGCTCAAGGGCGACTATTCCGAGGCCGACCAGCGCATCGCCACGGCCATGGCCGACTACTGGGCGGCGTTCGCGCGGGATGGTCGGCCGGACGCCTCGGGCCAGCCCGAATGGCCCCGGTACAACCCGGACAGCGACCGGGCTCTGCTGGTCGGCGAGACCGGCGTCTCCGTCGGCCCGTCGCCCGAGGCCGCCCGCCTCGACGCCCTGGGCCGGTTGCGCGACGCCGCCCGGGCTGTCTCCCCCTAGCTCAAGGGCCTTTATTCCCGGGGCGTCAGCACGATCTTCAGAGCCCCCGCGCCGGACGCCGTGACGCGGACGACCTGTGCGGTCCGATCATGCTCCCAGACGGCGTCCGCGCCGGAAAGAGCGGCGTCCACGCCCTCAGGGAAGCGCCAGGCCGGCACAAAGATTTCCGTTGGGGCGCCGACCGCGGGATCGGCCTCGACGGTCACCGTGAAGCGGCGCGCGTCGGCCTCGAAGGCCATGGCCGTGATCACGCCCTGCGCGCTCCGGGCATAGGGTCGCGAGAAGCCAGCCAGCCCGCGGGCGCCCGACGCCGGATCGTCCTCGGCGGTCGCCTGGTCGACGGAATAGATCGACAGGTCCTCCTGGTTCCACCCGTCCCCGACCCGCAGGTCGTTGCGGTTGGTCGCCGTATAGTTCCACTGGGTTGAGGACAGCAGCAGCGCGTCCAGGGTGTCGTACATCAGCCCCAGCGCGGTCGCATGGGCGCTCCAGACCTCGTCGCCGCGCTCGCCCGACGCCCAGCGGTCGAAAGCCTCGCCATGGTTGAGGTCGTAGGGAATGCCGAATTCGCCGACAAGGGTCGGCGCGCCCCCTTCCCTCATCGTCAGCCCCATCGCCCGGATATAACTCAGCTGGAACGCATAGCGCTGGCGGCGGGCGTCCAGATCGGACTGCGGGTCGAACAGTTTCGAGCCCAGGATCTCGACGTCATACCAATGGCTGGCGTTCACCGTCCGGGCCGGCATAGGGCTGGGGAAGGTCTTTCCCTGCAGCATCAGATAGGGGCACATCTCGCCGAACAGCAGCCAGTCCGGGCGGACGTCGCGGATCGCCGCGGCCACCCTGCCGAAGAACGGCCGCATGAAGTCTCGCTCGTGATCCAGCTTCTCGCCGTCCCGGACACGGAAAAAGTCCTCGTCCACGACCACCGCGGCGTTGCCGTGAAGCGCCCACGCCCCGGCCGTCTCGAAGGGGTCGGGTCCGTCGTCCAGCCAAATCGATGCGCGGTCGGGGTTCACCACCGTCTCGCCGACCTCGGCCATCTCGAATCCCTGACGGCGCTCGAGCACCGGCAGGCGAACGGCCTGTCCCCGGGCGGCCTTCAGGCTGTCCAGCGGCGTCCACGACGGTCCCGGCCACAGCGGCGTGGCGTTGTCCGCATCCGGTCCGGTCCGGCGCTGCGACACCTTCTGCCCGACCCAGCCCTGACCGGGCTCGTTCAGGCTGTCGAAGCCGATCACATTGTTCAGGGACTTCACCCGGTCCGCGACCGCCCGCATGGCGCCCAGATAGGCGCCCTGAAGGAAGTCCTGCACGTTGACGCCGCCGACCTTCCAGTCGGGTGTCAGGGTCGCCCCCGCGAAGAAGGCGGTCCACATGATCCCGTTGACCGGCATCTGGTAGTTTCGCGGCCAGCTCATCATCGGATAGCG
>NZ_JAHFPF010000257.1 GCF_023259385.1 Brevundimonas sp.
CCGGCGTCGTCGCCAAGATCATCGAGTAATCGACGGTCTGACGATCTGAACTGAAGAGCCCCGCCGGAGCGATCCGGCGGGGCTTTTCTTTTGCGCGACACCGTGACTCGCCTGTGAGGACGTGCGGCGTGGTTAAGCCCGCAACCGACGGGGGCGGAGCCTTGCCGGGAACCCGAATCCTGCGCCCTTGTGTGGCGAAGGTTGTTAAGGTTCTGGTAACTTCATGCGTCGCGCGATCCACATCGGCCTGTTCATCGGCACCCTGATAGGGATGTGCGCCTGCGCGACCGTCAAGGGCGATGACGGCGCATCGCGGGGCGCCTATGGATCGGTCGAGATCGGTCGCCGGGGCTGAGCCGCCCGGAAATCCGTGGCGGTTCGGGCGAAACGCCCTTATCATTGTCCCCGCGGACGCCGTTTGTCGCGCCGCGCCGGTTCTCCTCCCCTAGATGTTAGCCATCGCCATCGTCGTCGTTCTGCTCCTTGTGGTGCTCAACGGCGTATTCGCCATGACCGAACTGGCGGTCGTCTCTTCGCGCAAGTCCAAGCTCCAGAGCCGGGCCGAGCGGGGAGACCGGGGCGCTCGCGCGGCCCTGAAGCTGGCGGAGGAGCCCACGCATTTCCTGTCGGCGGTCCAGGTCGGCATCACCCTGATCGGCATTCTGGCGGGCGCCTACGGTCAGGCCGCCATCGGCGGTGAGCTGAACCGCATGATCGAGACCGGCATCCCGGCGCTGGCCCACTGGTCGTCGGCGATCTCGACCGGCGTCGTGGTCGTGCTGATCACCTATATCTCCGTGATCGTCGGCGAGCTGGTGCCCAAGCGGCTGGCGCTGATCTTCCCCGAGGCGATCGCGTCCCAGATGGCCGCGCCGATCTCTACCCTGGCCATCGTGCTGAAGCCCTTCGTGGTGCTGCTGACGGCCTCGACCTCGGGCATCCTGAAGATCATGGGCGTCAAGGACCGCGACGGTTCCGACGTCACCCAGGAAGAGGTCGAGACCATGATCGCCGAGGGCACCTCGGCCGGTCTGATCGAGCCCGAAGAGCAGACCATGATCGAGGAGATCCTGACGCTCGGCGACCGCCCCATCCGCGTGGCGATGACGCCGCGCCACGAGGTCTTCTGGATCGCGCTGGACGACACCGACGAACAGCTGCGCGAGGAAATCCGCACCTGTCCCTATTCGCGGATCGTGGTGGCGCGCGAGAACGACGTCGATAACCCGCTGGGCGTGGTCCACAAGAAGGATCTGCTGGACAGCCTGCTGACCGACGGCAAGTTCGACGTCGAATCCCTGGTGCAGACCCCGGCCTTCATCCCGCAGTCGACCTCGGTGCTGAAGGCGCTGGAGATCCTCAAGACGTCCAAGGTCCACATGGCCTTCCTGGTGGACGAGTTCGGCGCCTTCGAGGGCGTGGTGACCGCCACCGATCTGCTGGAGATGATCGCCGGCGATTTCGACGAGAGCCACGACGAGGCCGAGGCCTGGATTCGCCAGCGCGAGGACGGCAGCTGGCTGGTCGACGGCCAGACGGACCTGGAGGAGCTGTCCGACGAACTGGGCGAGGATTTCGGCGAGGCGGAAGGCTTCCACACCGTGGCGGGCCTGGTCCTGCACCAGCTGTCGCGCGTGCCGGACGAGGGCGAGGTGCTGCAACTGGGCCGTTTCGAGGTCGAGGTCATCGACATGGACGACCGCCGTATCGACAAGCTGCTGTTCCGCCAGGTGGTGAACAAGGAAGACGAGGCCCAGGCCGTCGCCGCCCACCTGGACGACTGACCTTAAGGCCGTTCTTGCGCGGATATGGCCGCAAGGCCGTAACGGCGCTTGAAAACCCCGCCGTGGTCGGGCATAGCCCCGCGTCTGGCGAAAGCGTGCGTCTCGGGAATACCCGCCGCGTACGGCTTTTTGCTCCAGGAGTTTAGCTCAGCTGGTAGAGCACCGGTCTCCAAAACCGGGGGTCGTGGGTTCGAGTCCCCCAACTCCTGCCATTTTCCCCCTGTCGCCGCCGGATGGGACACCCCATCTGGTGGCGACAGGTTTGATTGTTTGAAGAGACGCCGCATGGCCAAGGCCAAGACTCCTTCGGGACGCCGCCCCCAGACCGCTCAACCGGCCATCGCCGGCAGCGCTGTCGCGGCTGACGCCCCGGCCCCGAAGAAGCGCACGTCGATCCCGCAGTTCGCCAGCCAGGTTCGCGCCGAGGGCCGCAAGATCGTCTGGCCGAGCCGCAAGGAGACCTGGATCACCTCGGTGATGGTCTTCCTGATGGTCCTGATCGCGACCGTCTTCTTCGCTATTGTAGACTTTGGCCTGACCCGACTGTCCCAGTTCGTCCTCGCGCTCGGCCAGTAAGAGAGACCGCCCCCCAAATGACCGACGTCGCCAAGCCCGCCAATCCGCGCCACAAGTGGTACATCGTCCACGCCTACTCGAACTTCGAGAAGAAGGTGGCCGAGCAACTGCGCGATCAGGCCAAGCAGCAGGGCCTGGAGGACAATTTCTCCGAAATCCTCGTCCCGACCGAAGAGGTCGTGGAGATCCGCCGCGGCCGCAAGGTCAACTCGGAACGCAAATTCTTCCCCGGCTACGTGCTGGTGAAGATGGAGATGACGGACCAGGCCTATCACCTGGTCAAGAACACCCCGAAGGTCACCGGCTTCCTGGGCGCCGCGGGCGGCACCAAGCCGCTGCCGGTCTCGGAGCGTGAGGTCCAGCAGATCGTCGGCCAGGTGGAAGAGGGCGTCGAGCGTCCCAAGCCCACCATCCGCTTCGACATCGGCGAGACCGTCAAGGTCATCGACGGTCCGTTCGCCAGCTTCGACGGCCAGGTCGAGAGCGTCGACGAGGAACACGCCCGCCTGCGCGTCGCCGTGTCGATCTTCGGCCGCCCGACCCCGGTGGACCTGGAGTACAATCAGGTGGAAAAGGTCGCCGCCTAAGGCGTCTTCCTGTCATCCCCGGCGCAGGCCGGGATCCGCACCGCCAAGCCGCGCCCGCCAGTCGGGCGCGGTTTTGCATGTTCGGGGTCCTGTTGCAGCGTCCGGTTTCGGGGGCGCTCCGCCTTCTGCATTAATCAGGTGTCATCTGAGCGCCGGAATGCCGACACGATTCCACGCTGTTCTCGCCATTGATGAATAGGCCATGGGGCATGCGCCTATGAGTAATCAATTCTGAGTACAGACATGAGTTTGCGCGACGTTTTTGCAGAGGCGGGGGTATCCGACGTCGGCGCGACTATTTCTCAGGTAACCAACGTTATTCGAGAGCGCGGGAACATCCCGACCTACCTCGATAATCGCGTGATCGAAATCTTGCGCGGCGCGCCCGTGGGGGAGGGGGACGCCAACCTGGTGCGCCACTATCTCCGTCGTCTGTCGGACAAGGGACCCCGATACCGGACCTGGGCGCAGCGCGAGGCCCAGCTGTCGCAGTTCAACGCCGACAGCGAGCTGGACTTTCGGGCGATGCTCTACAGCCAGGGGGCCGGCCGCGCCTTCCAGTGGCGCGGGCTGGATTGCTTCAAGACGATCTACGAACTGGCCCTCTATCCGATGATGCTGGCCGAGATCCGGCCGCACAGCATCATCGAGCTTGGCGCGGGCGTCGGCGGCTCGGCGGCGTGGTTCGCGGACATGTGCGTCGCCCACGATCTGGACGCGGTCGTTCACGCCGTGGATCTGAAGGTCGAGGACGGGATCGAGGGCGCGATCCGGACCTGGCGGGGCGACTGCATCGCCTGGGTGAAGGCGGCGTCGGCGAATCGCGACGATTTCGGCTCCCCGGTTCTGGTGATCGAGGATTTCCATGGGGATCTGGGCCAGACGATGCAGGCGTTGGACGACTTCCTCCGCCCCGGCGACTACCTCGTGATCGAGGACGCCATTCCCAAGCAGATGCAGCTGGCCCAGGCCCTGCAGGGGCGACCGTATGTGATCGACACCCACTACACGGACTTCTTCGGCGTGAACTGCACCAGCGCGATCAACGGCATCCTCAAGCGGGTGTAAGGGCAGCCGCCGCTCAGGCGAGACGGGTCTTCCGCCGGAATACTCTTCAGACGGGTTGCGTTTCACAACGCCGTTCTTTCGGTTGAAATGCCCTGAGGCGCGACTATCCTTCACCGGGTTCGGGGAGGACAGCCGATGCTTGTCAGGTTCGCCGCCGTCGCCCTGGCGATGGCCTTCTGTTCCCAGGCCGTCGCGCAGACGCCGCCCGTTCCGGAGGCTCAGGACCAACCCACCACCCTTCCTGACGTCGTGGTGAGCGGCGACGACCTTGAACGGCTGGCGCAGACCTTCGTGGAGGGGCTCGCCGCGCCCGCGCGGGACAGGGGGCTGGCGCGGTGGGAAACCAAGATCTGCCTCGGCGCCGTGAACTTCCGGCCGGAGATGGCGCACCAGCTGATCGGCCATATCTCGGATGTCGCGCAGGAGATCGGCGTGGAGCTGGGCGAACCCGACTGTGAGCCCAACGTCGTGATCGTGGGCACGGAAGACGGCCGGGAGCTCGCATCAGCGCTGGTCGGTCAGAATCGTCGGCAATTTCGATATGGCTACACCCGCTCTAACCGGGGTTCCCGGGCCTTGCAGGAGTTCCAGACCTCGGAGGCCGCCGTCCGTTGGTGGCACATCAGCCTGCCCTACATCGCCGGGACCAACCAAGTCGCCATCCGGCTGCCGGGCAAAGGCCCCGCCCCGTGGCCCTGCCGGCGGCGGTGGGGCGAACGCTACTGTGATCAGGTCACCGACCGGCTGGTCCGCTCGCTGATCATCGTCGACCTCACGACGCTTCCGGAGATGAGTTTTAACCAGCTGGGCGACTATCTGGCGGTATTGACCCTGGCCCAGGTCGATCCGCGGACGGACTT
>NZ_JAHFPF010000258.1 GCF_023259385.1 Brevundimonas sp.
GCCGGTTCCGACGCCCGCGCCCGTCGCGCCGCGCCAGCAGACCGCTCCGCCGCCCGCCCGGCCCGCGCCGCAACCGGTTCAGCCGGCGCCGCAAGAGACGCCCTCGGGAGGGACCGAATGAGACGGCCCGTCGCGGTCCGCGTCGTCGGGCCGGTGCAGTGGATCGTCTATCCGGCCCTCATCACGGTCGCGGTGACCATGATCCTGGCCACGCCGGTCAAGCTGTTCGGCTTCAGCCTGCCTGAGCCGGTCATCCCGCTGGTGCTGGCCTTCGCCTGGCCGCTGATCCGTCCGTCTTGGGTGGCGCCGATGGTGCTGATGGGCGTGGGCCTGTTCCTGGACATCTTCTGGGGCGGGCAGGGGCTGCTGGGCATGTGGGCCCTGGCCCTGCTGGCCGTCTACGCCGTGGTGCTGGGCGCCCGGTCGTTCCTGATCGGCCAGGACACGGCCGTCCTGTTCATCTGGTACGCTTCGTGCTGCGGCCTGGCCTTCTCGATCTGCTACGCGATCGCGTCGTTCAAGATCGGCAACATGCCCAGCATCCTGGCCCTCCTGGGCCAGGTCGTGCCGACGCTGCTGCTGTTCCCGTTCGCGAACACCATGATCGAGCGGTTCGACGACGGCGATGTGAGGTTCCGATGAGCTCGGAACCGTCCATCATCTTCTCGGATCCGAACGAGCGTCAGGGCTCGTTCCTGCGCCGCACCTTCGTGCTGGGCGGCCTGACGACGCTTGGGGGGCTGGCCCTGACCGGCCGTCTGGCCCAGCTGCAGGTGTTCCAGGCGCACGAATATTCGACCCTGGCCAGCCAGAACCAGTTCAACTTCCGCCTGGTGCCGCCGCCGCGCGGGCGGGTGCTGGACCGCAACGGCGTGGTCATCGCCGGCAACCGTCCCAGCTTCCGCGTGCTTGTCGTGCGCGACGAGACCAAGGACCTGGACCAGACCCTGGACCTGCTGGGCCGGCTGCTGCCCGACACCCTGGACCGCCGCCGCACGATCATCCGCGACGTCAACGCCGCGCCGCGCTTCTCGCCGGTGCCGGTCAAGAGCGACCTGACCTGGGAGGAGTTCGCCCGGGTCAACCTGTACGCCAACGAGCTGCCCGGCGTGATGGCCGACATGAATGAGGCGCGCTTCTATCCGTTCGGCGGCGCCTTCGCCCACGTCATCGGCTATGTCGCCAAGGTCTCGGACCGCGACATCAAGGCGATCCGCGACAAGGGGGAAGAACCGCCCCAGATCCTCTACAACCCGGGCTTCCGTATCGGGCGGCAGGGCCTGGAGAAGTCGCTCGACAAGGACCTGCGCGGCGAGGCCGGCGGCACCCGGGTCGAGGTCGACGCGCGCGGGCGGGTGGTGGCCGAGGACATCGGCGGGTCGCGCCCGGCGGTGCCGGGCAAGGACGTGGTCCTGACGCTGGACGCCGACGTGCAGAACCGTGCGCTGGAGGTGTTCGACGACGAGAGCGGCAGCTGCGTCGTGATGGATGTGCGCAACGGCGACATCCTGTGCATGACCTCGTCGCCGTCGTTCGATCCCAATCTGTTCGTCGGCGGCGTGCCGACCTCGATCTATCGGGCGCTCGCCGACTATGAGCGCAAGCCGCTGCTGGACAAGGCGATCAACGGCACCTTCCCGCCGGGATCGACGTTCAAGCCGGCCACGGCGCTGGCGCTGCTGGCGGCGGGGGTCAATCCCGCCCAGCGGGTGGTGTGCACCGGCAGCTTCCGGAACGGCAACCGGACGCAGCGCTGCTGGGGCGTGCACGGTTCGCAGGACATGCACAACGCCATCAAGAACTCGTGCGACGTCTACTTCTATTCCATGTGCAACCGCGCGGGCGTGGACGGCATCCGCGACGCGGCGCTGAAGCTGGGCTTCGAGCATGAGTTCGACATCGGCGTCGGCAACCAGCGCAAGGGCCTGCTGCCGTCCACGGCGTGGAAGCGCAGGACCTTCCCCCGCGATCCCGTCTGGCATCCGGGCGAGACGACCTCGGTGGCGATCGGCCAGGGCGCTGTGCTGGTCAATGCGCTGCAACTGGCGGTCTACACCTCGCGCCTGGCCAACGGACGCAAGGCGATCCAGCCCCGGCTGATCAAGTCGGTCGGCGGCGTGGAGCGGCCGAGCGGCGGCGACGTGCCGGATCTGGAGTTCTCGCGCGAACACCTGGAGATCGTGCGGCAGGGCATGATCGCGGTGGCCAACGACACCTCGGGCACCGCCTATCGCCAGAGCCAGCTGGGCCTGGGCGACATCCAGATGGCGGGCAAGACCGGCACGGCGCAGTCGCGCGACTACCGTCCCGGCCAGTCGCGCAAGTCGAACGTCTGGGCCGAGAAGGACCACAACCTGTTCATCGCCTTCGCCCCGATCGACGCGCCGCGCTACGCCGTGGCCGTGATCATCGAGCACGGCGGCCGCGGCGGGGGCACCGCCGGCGCGCCCCGCGCCCGCGAGGTGATGCGCACGGCGCTGCTGAAGGACCCGGAGATGCGCGACCGCATCACCCGGCCTCTGCCGCCCGAGCCCACCGGTCCCCAGATCGACGAGGGCGACATCGGCGCCGCGCCGGAGCCGGACATCCCGGCGACGCCCGAGCCGCAGGCCCCGCGCGCCGCGGCGCCCAGCGCGACCTCCGGTCCGCGCCCCTATAATCCGGACGCTCCGCAATGACCGCCTCGGCCCTGACCCGTCCCGGCGAGCGCGAGCGGCTGGTCGTCAAGATCGGCCAGATCGACTGGCGCTTCACCAGCCTGCTGTGCGTGATCGCCGGCATCGGCGCGATGATGCTGTATTCGGTCGCCGGCGGCTCTTGGGAGCCTTGGGCGGCCCGCCACCTGATCCGCTTCGGCGTCCTGCTGGTGGTGATGCTGGCGCTGTCGATGGTTCACCTGAAGTGGTGGTTCCGCCTGTCCTATCCGATCTACGGCGTCGCCCTGCTGATGCTGGCGGCGATCGAGGTGCCGGGCCTGGGCTACACCGCGATGGGCGCGACCCGCTGGCTGGACGTCGGCGTCACCCGCATCCAGCCGTCCGAGATCATGAAGATCGGCCTCGTGCTGGCCCTGGCCCGCTGGTACCACAGCGCCTCCGCCAAGGAGGCCAGCTTCCACTGGAAGCTGATCGTTCCGGCCGCCATGATCGGCTTGCCGTTCCTGCTGGTGGCGCACCAGCCCGACCTGGGCTCGGCCATGCTGCTGGGCCTGACCGGCGCGGCGATCATGTTCATGGCCGGCCTGAGCTGGAAGATCATCGCGGGGGTCACGGTCCCCACCCTGGTCGCCGTGCCCTTCTATGTGATGTTCGGCATGCACGACTATCAGCGCCACCGTGTGCTGACCTTCCTCAACCCGGAAGGCGATCCGACGGGCACCGGCTATCACATCACCCAGTCGAAGATCGCGATGGGTTCGGGCGGTCTGCTGGGCAAGGGCTATGGCCTGGGCAGCCAGAGCCAGCTGGAGTTCCTGCCCGAGAAGCACACCGACTTCATCTTCGCGGCCCTGTCGGAGGAGTTCGGCTTCCTCGGCTCCTTCACCGTGATCGCCTGCTACATCGCCATCATCCTGATCGCGCTGCGCATCGCCTCCCTGTCGCACAGCCACTACGGCCGTCTGGGCGCGGCGGGGGTGACGGCGACCTTCGCCCTCTACGTCCTGATCAACGGGGCCATGGTGATGGGTCTGGCGCCGGTCGTGGGCGTGCCCATGCCGCTGCTGTCCTACGGCGGCACGGTGATGCTGACGGTGATGATCGGCTTCGGCCTGGTGCTGGCGACCCGCGTGAACCGCTACGCCGAACTGCCGAAGGGCCACAGCCTGTTCTAGGGCGCTCGAACTCCCTAGATTGGGGGCATGCCCGACACGCCCGCTCCTGACGCCGCCGCTCCCGACGCCCCTGTCGTCGCTCCGCCCTCGATGTTCTCGGATTGCGGCGACAAGCCCTGTCCCGAGCCCGTCCTGCCCAGCGCCACGCCGGAGCAGGCCGCCGCCCTGACGGACGGCGTGCGGATGCGCGAGAACCCCGCCGAATGGGCCTTCGTGCGCCTCTCCAAGCTGATCGAGGACTATGAGAAGGGGCTCGACAAGGACGAGGAGGTGGCCGCGCGCGTCGTCGGCCTGCCCGGCGACGGCGTCATGCAGATCGAGGACGTCGGCTTCTGGGGGCCGGACTTCATCCTGTTCCTGGGGCGCAACAGCGAGGGCCGCCCGGTCCGCCTGATCCAGCACTACGCCCAGATCAACGTCCTGCTCGACGCCCGCCGCAAGCCGGAGGAGCGCGAGGCGCGCCGCATCGGCTTCCAGCTGTCGGAGCTGGTGGAGAAGACGAACCCGAAGTGAGTGAAAATAGGCAGTAGGCAGTAGGGAAGCGGTCCCGGAGGAATTCTCCGTCGCCCTACTGCCTGTTCCCTACTGCCTTCAGAGCGAAGCGGCCCAATCCGTCGCGCGGACCAGGCTGTCGATGATGCCCGGTTCGCTGGAGGCGTGGCCGGAATCGCCGATGACGTCGAGCTTGGCCTCGGGCCAGGCGCGGTGCAGGGCCCAGGCGCTGGTCATCGGCGTCACCACGTCGAACCGGCCCTGCGCGATCCAGCACGGGATGTGGCGGATGCGGTGGACGTTTTTCAGCAGCCAGCCTTCCTCGGGGAAGAAGCCGCCGTTGGTGAAGTACCAGTTCTCGATGCGGGCGAAGGCGACCGCGAAATCGGGCTCGGCGAACTTGTCCGGGCGGGCGGCGGGGCCCTGCACGCTGACGGTATCGCCTTCCCAGCTGGACCAGGCGATGGCGCAGCGTTCGCGCTCGGCCTGATCGTCGCCGATCAGCCGCTTGTAGTAGGCGGCCATCAGGTCGTGGCGCTC
>NZ_JAHFPF010000259.1 GCF_023259385.1 Brevundimonas sp.
AGCGACGACAGGGTGGGGCGCGTCAGAGATTGCTGGACCGTGCGGCCGTCGCCCACCCGTCCCGCTTCGCGGTCCACCCTCCCCAGAAGGGGAGGGAGATTTCCTCACCCCGCCTCGGCCACGAATGTCAGGGTGTGGCTGTAGCTGACATAGGGCACCGGTGATCCCGCCGGGGCGGCCATGCGGTGGCGGATCAGGGTCATGTAGGCGCCGGGGCCGGACATTTTCAGCGTGAAGCGGCCGTCGGGGCCGGTGTAGAGGTCAGCCTCGACCTTGCGGCCGTCCCAGCGGCCCGCCTCACGGAAGACGGTGACGGGAGCGTTCGCCAGCGGCCGGCCATTCAGCAGCAGCTCGAACACGGCGTCCTCGCCGGCGATGATGTCGTTGGGGTGGGTGACGGGCTTGAGCTCGAGGCCCTGACCGGTCGTCTGCAGCGCCTCGGTCGAGGGGGCGCCGCGGGTGACGTAGACGTCCGCGACGGTGATGCTCTGGACATCGACCAGCTCGGCGCCGGGTGGGGGCGGGCCGTCTTCCTCGCCGACCATTCTCCA
Source organism: Brevundimonas sp. (assembly GCF_023259385.1). Classification (GTDB taxonomy): domain Bacteria; phylum Pseudomonadota; class Alphaproteobacteria; order Caulobacterales; family Caulobacteraceae; genus Brevundimonas. The sequence goes on from NZ_JAHFPF010000259.1 coordinate 552, forward strand.
GACGCCGTCCGCGGACTGGTACATCTTGGCGGTGCGGCCCTGACGCGGTCCGGAGGACAGACGGTAGGTGCCGTCCTGGGGAACGGCGGCCTCGAACACGGCGATGTCGCGCAGGTAGGTGACGGCGGTGATCGGCGTGTCGCCGTTGGGACCGACGACGTGGAAGAAGTCCGACCGCATCACGACCTCGGAGGCGAAGACCTCCTCGGTGAAGGAGGCTTCGACGGTGACGTGGTCACGGCCGGTGGCGTCGAAGACGTTGGGCCGCAGATAGGGCTGGTGGGCCAGGGCCGCGCCGCCGCCGTTGAGGGCCAGCATCACCCCGGCGAGGAAGGCGGCGGTCAACTTGGTCTTCGTCATGGTCGGGGTCCCGAATGTTCGGTGGGAAACTATAAGATTGCGAGGCGTTTGCAACGAACAAGGCTTGCGCCGGCCGGAAGTCTCCGGTCAGCCTGCGCCTCCCTGAAGTTCCCGTTTTTGAGGTTCCCATGCCCGTGAAGACCGTCGCCGAGTTCGTCGCCGCCTATAAGGAGAAGGATGTCAGCCCCGACGCCTTCGAGCTGGAGAACCAGTATCTGCTGGAGGTGAAGCTGAACGGCTCGATCTGGGCCAAGGCAGGGGCCATGGTGGCGCGCACCGGGCAGGTGAAATTCACCCGCCAGGGCCTGATGGAGCAGGGCCTCGGCAATCTGCTGAAAAAGGCCGTCAGCGGCGAGGGCATGGTGCTGATGAAGGTGGAGGGGCAGGGCCGCGTCTACCTGGCCGACACCGGCAAGAAGATCACCCTGCTGCGGCTGGACAACGAGACGATCTTCGCCAACGGCAACGACGTGCTGGCGCTGGAAACGAGCATCAGCAACCAGATCACCATGATGAAGCGGGTGGCCGGGATGATGTCCGGCGGCCTGTTCAATGTGAAGCTGAGCGGCAGCGGCATCGTGGCGATCACCAGCCACTATGATCCGCTGATCCTGAAGGTCAGCCGCGAGACCGGGCCGATCTTCACCGACCCGAACGCGACGGTGGCCTGGTCGGGCGGGCTGTCGCCGGAGATCGCGACGGATATCTCGTTCAAGACCTTCGTCGGCCGGGGCTCGGGCGAGAGCATCCAGATGAAGTTCGAGGGCGAGGGCTGGGTCGTGGTCCAGCCGTACGAGGAAACCTACATGCAGGCCGCACAGGGCTGATCCGAAGGCGCGATCTCCTCCCCATTCGCAACGCGAACGGGGAGGAGACACGCGTCACTCCGCCCGTTCCAGCCCGGTGATGGCTTCGGCGATGTCTTCGGCCTTCTTCGCGACGACGGCCTGGGCGTCGTAGAGGGCGCGGTTGTAGAAGAAGGGGCCGATCTCGCGGGCGAGGAAGTCGACCAGCATCTCGGCCGGGAGGTCGCGCAGCTCGACCTCGAACTCGTCCCGGAAATAGGGACGCAGCTTGCCGGCGATGGCGGTCAGCTCCTCGCGGCTGAACTTGATCGGGGTCATGCGGTGGCTTCCGCCAGCGTCTCCTCGGCCTCGATCCAGGCGGCCTCGGCGGCGTCCAGGTCGGCTTGCGTCTTTGCGCGGGCGCGGGTCAGGCCTTCCAGCGCCTTGGGATTGCTGATCGAGGCGTTGGCCATGTCGTCGTCGATGCGGGCGATCTCGGCGGTCAGCTGGGCCATCCGCTCCTCGGCCTTCTTGACCGCATGGCGCAGGGTCGAGGGGGAGGGACCCGAGCGCTTCTCGGCCTTCTTGCCCTTGTTGGGCTGCGCCTCGGCGGCCTTGGCCTCTTCCTTGATCTGGCTGGGCTTCACGGCGGCCATCTTGGCGCGGTCCAGGACGAATTTGGCGTAGTCGTCCATGTCGCCGTCATAGGGCTTCACCGTGCCGTCGGCGGCCAGCCACAGTCGGTCGGCGACCATCTCCATCAGCGAGCGGTCGTGGGTGATCAGGATGACGGCGCCCGAATAGTCGTTCAGCGCGTCGAGCAGGGCGCGGCGGCTGTCGATGTCCAGGTGGTTGGTCGGTTCGTCGAGGATCAGGATGTGCGGCGCGTCCATCGCCACCTGATTGAGCAGCAGGCGGGCGCGCTCGCCGCCGGACAGGGAGGCGACCGTGGTCTCCTGCTTCTCGTAGCCGAGGCCCCACTGGGCCAGCTTGGAGCGGCGGCTGCTCTCGGAGGCCTCGGGCATGGCGCGGCGGATGATCTCCAGCGGCGTGTCCGTCGGGTCCATGGCCTCGATCTGGTGCTGGTGGAACCAGCCCACGCGCATCTTCTTGTCGCGGTGCAGTTCGCCCTCGGAGACGTTGAGCGCGCCGGCGATCATCTTGGCGAAGGTCGACTTGCCAGCGCCGTTGACGCCGAGCAGGCCGATGCGGTCGTCCAGGTCCATGCGCAGGTTGAGATTGCGCAGGATCGGCTTGCCGGTCTCGTAGCCGACGTTGGCGCGTTCCAGCCGGATCAGGGGCGGGGCCAGCGGGCGGGGCGGAGACGGCAGGATGAAGGGGGCGACGCGTTCCTCGATGGTGGTGGAGACCGGTTCCATCTTGGCCAGGCGCTTCATGCGCGACTGGGCCTGGGCGGCCTTGGAGGCCTTGGCCTTGAAGCGGTCGACGAAGGCCTGGAGGTGGGCGCGCTCGGCGTCCTGCTTGGCCTTGGCCGACAGCTGCAGACGGGCCTTCTCGGCGCGAGCCTTTTCGAAGGCGTCGTAGTTGCCCGTGTAGAGCGTGAGCGTGTGGTTCGCCAGGTGCAGGATGTGGGTGCAGACCTCGTTCAGCATCTCGCGGTCGTGGGAGATGATCAGGGCGGTGTGCGGGTATTTCTTGAGGCGGGCCTCAAGCCATAGGGCGCCTTCCAGGTCGAGGTAGTTGGTCGGTTCGTCGAGCAGGAGCATGTCCGGCTCGGCGAACAGGGCCGCCGCCAGGGCGACGCGCATGCGCCAGCCGCCGGAGTATTCCGACATCGGCCGCTGCTGGTTCTCCTGGCTGAAGCCCAGGCCGACGAGGATTTCGGCGGCGCGGGCGGGGGCGGCGTCGGCGTCGATCTCGATCAGGCGGGTCCAGATCTCGCCCATCTCCTCCGGCTCGGCCGTCTCCAGACGGGTGAGCAGGTCGTGGCGCTCGACGTCGGCTTCCAGAATCGTCTCCAGCACGCTGACGGGCGTGGCCGGGTGTTCCTGGTCGACGGAGGCGACGCGGGCGGTCTTGGGCAGGCTGATTTCATCGCCGCCCGCGGCCAGTTCGCCCAGGATCAGCTTGAACAGGGTCGACTTGCCGATCCCGTTGCGGCCGACCAGGCCGACCTTGGCGCCGGGCGGCAGGCTGACGGAGGCGTCCTCGAGGAATTTGCGGCCCCACGCGTTGAAGGTCAGGTCGGTGATCTGGAGCATGGCGGCGGTCGAAATCTCGATACGCCCCTGCGCCCGCGTGGCGCGATGCGCCGGGCGATAGAGGCAAAATTGTGAGGCGGTTGGAAACCGGGGAGGGCGCGTCTATAAGCCCGCGACCTTCAATCTCCCAAACAAGAAGTCACCGTCATGACCGAACGCACCTTCTCGATCATCAAGCCCGACGCCACGCGCCGCAACCTGACCGGCGCGATCAACGCCGTGATCGAGGGCGCCGGCCTGCGCATCGTCGGCCAACGCCGCGTCAAGCTGTCGACCGAACAGGCCCAGAAATTCTACGCCGTGCACAGCGAGCGCCCGTTCTACGGCGAGCTGGTCGAGCAAATGACCGCCGAGCCGGTCGTCGTTCAGGTGCTGGAAGGCCCGAACGCCGTCGCCGCCTACCGTGAAGTCATGGGCGCGACCAATCCGGAACAGGCCGCCGACGGCACGATCCGCAAGCAGTTCGCCCTGTCGATCGGCGAGAACTCGGTCCATGGTTCGGACTCGCTGGAAAACGCCGGCATCGAGATCGCCCAGTTCTTCACCGACGACCAAATCGTCGGCTAAAATGATAAGGCCTTCAGGGGCTTGACCGTTTGAGCGGCCCGTGTCCGGAACCGGACGCGGGCCGCTCTCGTTTTCACCGGGTCTTTCTCCCCAAGGAACCAGAACAATGAAAACGATCCTGAAACTGACACCGGCCATCGGCGCTCTCGCCCTGCTGGCGGCGTGCGGCACGACCATGGAACAGCGCGCCGCCACCGGCGCTATCGGCGGCGCGGTCGCCGGACAGGCGATCGGCGGCAACACCGGCGCGACCGTCGCGGGCGCCGCGATCGGCGCGGCGGCGGGCGCGGCGACCACTCCGCGTCGCCCGAACTAATGCCTCAAGACAATGAAAACGGCCTCGGAGATTGCT
>NZ_JAHFPF010000260.1 GCF_023259385.1 Brevundimonas sp.
CATGCACCTCGATCATGATCGGAGCGGGACCGGCGCCGGGCGGCAGGATCAGGCGGCCGGCCAGCCGCGTCCCGTCCGCGCTGGTGAAGGGCACGTCGATCGTGGGCAGGTCGACCCGGTGCGCCTCGCGGCCGTCGAAGGTCATGCGGTCCGCGGTCGTGCAGTCGCCGAAGGACGCCTGAAGGGTCGCGGGCCGATCCGTCCAGCCCTCGGTTCCGGTCCAGGCGCCCGAGGCGTCCTGGCGCATCCGGCCGGTGCGGCCGTCGATCAGCCGCCAGCGGCCGCCGGGGCCGTCCACCGGCGCGACGTCGATCAACGTCCCGTCGGCGAGGCGATAGAGCCCGACATGGCAGGCGAAGGCTGGGTCGGGCCTGGACGGCTCATTGCCCATCTGCGCCGACGCCTGGCCGGCGAGTATGAGGGTCGCGAAGGTCGCGGCCAGAAGCGTTCGGATCATCATCACATCATCCCTTCACGGCATCGGAACCGGGACGAAGCCTTCCGGACGACGCACGGTCCAGTGAATAAGGGGTAATGCAGCCTGACGGAAACGTGACAGCGTCGCCGTTACAACCGGCGGCTTCGCGCATTAGCTCGACAGGACATCTTCGTCCGCGACACCCAGAGCCTTCATGGAAACCTTCCTGCTGTTCCTCGTCGTCGGCTTCCTCGCGCAGGCCGTCGACGGGTCCCTGGGCATGGCCTACGGCGTGATCTCCTCCTCGGTGCTGCTCGCCTTCGGCGTGCCGCCGGCGACGGCCTCGGCCAGCGTGCACGGGGCGGAGGTCTTCACCACCGCGGCCTCGGCCGGCAGCCACGCCTGGCACCGCAACGTCGACTGGAAGATGCTGCTGCCGCTGGCGGCGGCCGGCGTCGTCGGCGGTTGTATCGGCGCCTATGTGCTGGCGGGGCTGGACAGCGACGTCATCAAGCCGTTCGTCATCGCCTACCTGGCCCTGATGGGCGTCTGGATCCTGTGGCGCGCCGGCCATGACGTGAAGCCGCGCCTGATCCGCCCGGCCTGGATCGTCGCGCCCCTGGGCGCCGTCGGCGGCTTCCTGGACGCCATCGGCGGCGGAGGCTGGGGTCCGACGGTGTCGTCCACCCTGGTCGGCGCCGGGCAGGAGCCGCGCCGCGCCATCGGCACAGTCAACACCGCCGAGTTCTTCGTCACCGTGGCCGTCAGCGCGACCTTCGTCTGGTCCCTGTTGAGCGGTCACTGGACGGAGGCGGACGCCCTGCAGAACCACGCCGCGGCCGTGGGCGGGCTGGTGGCCGGCGGCCTGCTGGCCGCGCCCTTCGCCGGGCTGATCGCCAAGCGCGTGCCGCGCCGGCCGATGACCTATGCGGTGGGCGGCCTGCTGGTCCTGCTGGCCGGTTTCCAGGGCCTGCAGCTGTCAGGCCTGCTGGGCTGAAACAAGAAGGGCGGGACAGACTGAAGTCCGTCCCGCCCCCTTTGGAACGCACGATCGGTGCGCGCCGGGCCTTACGGCCGGGCGGCGGGAGCGGCGGGCGCGGCCGCAGCCTGACGGCGGCGCTCGGCGTCCTGGGCCGGGGTCAGCATTTCGACGACGAGCGGGTTCGGCGTCAGGTCGTTCATGGCGCCCGAGGTGCCGTCGACCACCAGACCGATCGGACCGCCGATCAGGATGTTGCCTGCGGCGCCCGCGGCGCCGCTGCCGGCCATGCGGCTGTCGACCCGGATTTCCTGGGTGACGTAGCCGTCCAGCGACACCGTGGCGGTGAAGCCCGGCTTGCGCGGCATGCGGAACGAGCACGGCGTGGCCGCGCATTCGAAGCCGGTCGAGGTCGTGACACGCGCGCCCGGAGGCGTGCTTTCGACGGAGAAGTTCTGGCTGGTGCCACGGGTCACCGTGGCGCAGGCCGGCAGGGTCAGGGCGGCCGCGGCAAGCGCGATCGCCTGCACGCCGAAGCGCGCGGTGCGGATGGAAATCATGAAGCCCCCCAAGACTTAAACGAGGCCCACCCCCCGGCGGACCTGGCCGCTAACTCGCACCGCAACCCCAGGAACGTCAATCACCGAACCGTGAGGTCACAGGAGACAGGCGGCGAAAGCGGAGCTATATCCAGTACCTGCATCGACCACGGGGGGCTGATGCGACCAAATCGGGGGATTTCATGAAGCCTGTTTACCTCGCCCTTTCGGGTGCGATCCTGCTCGCCGGCTGCGTCACGTCGAACGGCACCAACGCCGTGCATCCCATCTCAAAGGATGCGGCCGCGCGCGGCCGGGTGACGCTCGTGCAACTGCACAACACGCCCTCCAACGTCAGCGGCCAGTTCACCACCCAGTTCCAGAACACCGTCCAGAGCAAGCTGAACGAGTGCGCGGACGGCGACTATCCGCTGGTCCTGACGGTCACGCTGAACGGCTATCACTCGGCCAATGCGGCCATCGCCCTGTTCGCGCCGAGCCAGAGCGAGATCAGCGGCGTCGCCCGCCTGACCGACGCCTCGGGCGCGGTGGTGGGCGAGTACAACATCCGCCGCACCATTATGGTCGGCGGCGTGATCGGCGCCGTCGTGGCCGCCAACGCCGAGCAGAACATGAGCAGCGCCTTCGGCGAGGAACTATGCAAGCAGGCCTTCAAGAAGAACTGATCGCCTGATCAGGCCGGCCGGGTTTCCATGAAGCTCGGCCGCGCCTCCAGCGCCGCCTGCAGGGCCACGAGTCCCGGCCGCCCGGTCGCCCAGTCGAAGTCCGGATGGCGGAAGTCGATCCAGGTCAGGGCCACGCCGGTGTTCAGGACGCCGATGTGGAAATCGTCCGCCGACAGGCCGGCGGCCTCCAGCGCATCCAGGCAGCGGTGCATGTTCTCGGTCCAGCGCGTCATCCACGAGGGCGAGCGCTCGCTTTCCGGACGGCGTTTCTCCAGCACCAGCTTGACGCCCATCTCGAGCAGGCCGTCGGCCAGAACCTCGATGCGCCGCACGCGCAGCCGCTCGGGCCCTTCCGCGGGAAGCAGGCGCGGATCGGAGCCGAGGCCGTCCAGATATTCGCAGATCACCGGGCTGTCGTTCACCGGCAGGCCGTCCGGCGCGATCAGGGTCGGGACCTGCACCACGGGATTGGCGGCCAGAAGTTCGGGCGCATTGGCGTAGGGATCGACGAAGACTTCCTCGATCGACAGCCCCTTCTCGCGCGCGACGATGCGGCATTTGCGGGCGAAGGGCGACGGGGCGGTGATGTAGAGTTTCATGAGATCAGCGGCGCTCGATGGTCACGCCCCCGGGCGCGGTGAGGGCGTCGAGGCGGGCTTGAGCCGCCGTGTCGCCGAGCGCGTGGGCGCGCATGAAGTCCACGGTGGTGGCCGCGATCAGGCCGAAGTCGGCGGCGTCCGCGTTGCCGACCAGGCTGTGGTCGCCGCCGGCGAAGGTCAGCAGCATCTTGCCGCCCGCCGCGCTGGTGTCGAAGGCGAAGCGGTGGTCGGCGGGGTCGGTGACGAAGCCCTGCACCAGATCGGCGTCGCCGGTGACGATCAGCACCGGCGTGGTCACGGTCGCGAAGGTGGAGGGATTGATCACGCCGGGGATCTTGCCCGGCGTGGACAGGGCGATGACCGCCTTGACCGCCGGATCGCCCAGCGGCCCCGCGACGGTCTCGGCGCCGGCCTCCATCAGGGAATTCAGCGACCCGAAGGAATGGCCCGCCGCGATCATCGGCTTGCCCGGATGCGAGGCCTGCACATAGCCGCGCACGACCGCCAGATCGACGATACGGGTGATGAAGACGCTGCGTTCGTCGGCTTCGGCGTGGCGCGGGTGCAGCAGCGAATCCAGATGCATCGGGGCGACGACCGTGAAGCCATGGGCCGTCCAGTCGTCGATGATGCGGTGGTAGCGGGCCGGGTCGCTGTTCCAGCCGTGGCTGAAGACGATGACGCCCTGCTCGTTCGCCGCCTGCCAGACGCTGACATCGATGGCGCGGCCGTCGGGGGCGGTCAGCGGGACGTGGGTCGCAGCGGAGGCCTGGGCGGTCGCGGGGACGGTCTGGGCCAGGGCGGGCGCGGTCGAGAGCGCTCCCAACGACAGGACAAGCGCGAGCGCGGTGACGGCGCGACGGATCATGAGAAACTCCCCGGACTTCCCCGCCTTGCTAGCGCAGGATGTCCGGACGGGACAGGCGCAGATTACTCCGCCGCTTCGAAGGCCGGTTCCTCGGCCGCCTTGCGGGCGGCTTCCAGTTCGGCGGCCTTGGCTTCGACCTGGGCGACGATCTCGTCGATCATGCCGTCGTTGGCCTGTTTGTGGGCGATCTTGCCGTTCAGATAGACCATGCCCGCGCCCTTGCCGCCGCCGGTGAAGCCGACGTCGGTGTACAGCGCCTCGCCCGGGCCGTTGACCACGCAGCCGATGATCGACAGCGACATGGGCGTGGTCACGTGGGCCAGCTTCTCTTCCAGGATGCCGACCGTCTCGATGACGTTGAAGCCCTGACGCGCGCACGACGGACAGGCGATGATGTTCACCCCGCGGTGGCGCAGGCCCAGGGACTTGAGGATGTCGAAGCCGACCTTGATCTCTTCCACGGGGTCCGCGGCCAGCGACACGCGGATGGTGTCGCCGATGCCGGCCCACAGCATGGAGCCCATGCCGATGGCTGACTTGATGGTGCCGGTGCGCAACGGCCCCGCCTCGGTGACGCCCAGGTGCAGGGGACAGTCGATGGCGTCGGCCAGCTGCTGGTAGGCGGCGACGGTCAGGAAGGGGTCGGACGCCTTCACCGAGATCTTGAACTCGTGGAAGTCGTTGTCCTGCAGGATGCGGGCGTGGTTCAGCGCGCTTTCGACCATGGCCTCGGGGCAG
>NZ_JAHFPF010000261.1 GCF_023259385.1 Brevundimonas sp.
CCGTCTGCAATCACCTGAAGTCGCAGGCCGAGCCGGACTACCTGGACCTGATCACTGACGATCCGGACGGCGACGGCGACAACGCCTTTGATGACGGCGGCGGAAACGGCGGCTCGGGCGACGACCTCTATGATCGCGCCGTGGCGGTGGTGACCCGCGACCGCAAAGCCTCGACCAGCTATGTCCAGCGCCGCCTGCAGGTCGGCTACAACCGCGCCGCCTCCCTGATCGAGCGCATGGAGCAGGAGGGCGTCGTCAGCCCCGCCAACCATGCCGGCAAGCGCGATGTCCTGGCCGGCCCGCCGCCGATGGGCTGACCGGGCTCAGCCTGGGATGACGGCGGTCGTGTACGGGGAATGCAGCCGCCAGCCGAGGCGCTCGTACAGGGCGCGACCAGCCTCCGTGGCCACCAGCACGCCGTCGCGCCCGCCCCGTTCACGCCCGATCGCCTCCAGCGCCCGCATCACCCGGCTGCCCAGTCCCCGACGCTGGTGCTCCGGCGCCGTGATGATCCGGTCGAAGATGATGCGGCCGTCGACCACCACCGCCAGCCCCCGCGCCGCTTCCTCGCCGTCCGGCGCGACCAGGCGGACGAAGACGGTCGGGCCCGACTCGATCTCCAGCCGATAGCCGTCCGGCGCCACGTCGGCGGGCCCCATGCTTCCGGCCAGGGTCATCACGAAGCCCGGCGGCTGCACCACCCATCGCGCGTCCAGCAACGGCCGAACCGTCTCGGCGTCGGCGCAGACCTTCAGGAAGATGTGGGGCTCGCGGATTCGCATGGCCCGGTCGCGGACCGCCTCGACAGCCTCCGCATAGACGTAGCGTGCGATCTGCTCGGGCTGGCCGACGTCCACGCGCCACGCGCCGGCGTCCAGGACCGGCGCCGGCGCCCCGCGGGTCAGGGCCCAGCCGCGGGTCCAGGTCGCCAGAAGATGGGGATCAGCGCTCATGCCGCCATCCTGGCGATCCCGTCGATTTCGGGCAACGACCCGTCGCCGGGAGCGTTTCGCCTCCCGCTGTCTATCGGATGAAGCTGAACAGGGCTTCATCGCAGCGCCGGAATATGGTCTGGCTTGGGTCACGCCCCTGACAGACAAGACCTGCAAGACGGCATGATCGACAACCATCCCGAACGGGAGAAGACCTGATGACCGTCTCGCGTAGAGCCTTCGCGCTTGGATCCGCCGCCGTCGCCGCCATCGCGGCCCTGCCCGCCCACGCCCAGGCCGGTCTGTCCGCCGAGGACCAGGCGACCCTGCGACGCGCCCAGACCTATCTGCAGGGGCTGACCTCGGCCCAGGGCGGGTTCACCGAGGTGTCGGGACCCCAGTCGCGCGAGGGCCGCTTCTACCTGCAGCGCCCGGGCAAGATGCGCTTCGAGTACACCAACCCGGCCGGCCTGCTGGTCGTCTCGGACGGCCACAACGTGAAGCGCTACGATCCGCGCCTGAACAATTTCCAGCAGGTGCCGCTGGGCCAGACGCCGCTCTCGACCTTCCTGGCGCGCAATGTCCGCCTCGACCAGGGGGTCCGCATCGACCGCGTCACCCGCATGCAGTCGGGCGCCTTCGCCATCACGGCGCGAGACGCGCGTCGCCCGAACGACGGCCAGATCATTCTGTCGTTCGCCGGAGAGCCTTTCCGCCTGCGCGAATGGACCATCATCGACGCCCAGGGCGGGCGCACCACCACGCGCCTGACCACGCTGGAGCCGGCCTCCAACCTGGCCGCCAGCCTGTTCCAGCTGCGCGACCCCACTCGCAGGCCGGGCCGAAACTAGATCATTCGCCTTTCGCGAGAAGCGTGGCCGTATCGACACGCCGGAACCGGGACAGGAACCGGCTTGACATTTTCCGTCATGCGTGGCACTTTCGCAACAGATCGGCGGGAGCCGATCTGAACCGCTACGGATTTCATCCCCTTCCCGGCGGCGAGAGAGACGAACTTCCCCGCGCCCGGTCCACTGCGACCGGGCGCTTTTTTTCGCTCGCCGCCGAGGACTGTTCGGGGCGGCGCCGGCATTGTACGGACAGGCATGTCCGCATCGTCTCGCTACCTCGACTGGCTCAGCAGCAAGCTCGCCCTGCCCGGCGAAGACGCGCGGACGGAGGACGGCCATCCCCGCGCCGTGCTGGGCTATGCGACCGGCTACGCCGCCGCTGACCTGATGCCGTTCGTCCGGTCGCTGCGGGCCCATTTCGACGGCCAGATCGTCCTGACCGCCGACAACCGGCCCGACATTCGCGCGCTGTTCGCCGAATACGGCGTCGCCGCCGCCGAGCGCCTGCCCGCCGGATCATGGTCGCCCCATCCCGTGATGGAGCGTTTCGCCGCCTATGACGCCTGGCTGACCGCGCGACCGTGGGTGAAGGAGGTCCTGCTGACGGACGTTCGCGACGTGGTGTTCCAGGGCGATCCGTTCGGGGAGCCCGCGCGCGGCCTGGAAGTCTTCATCGAAAGCGAAGGCTCGACCCTCGCCGATCACAGCTTCGACCAGAAATACCTCAAGGCGCTGGTCGGTCCCGCCGTCACGGCCCGGATCGCGGACAAGCCCTGCCTGTGCGTCGGCACCGTCTTCGGCCCCGCCGTCGAGGCCAGCCGCCTGTGCAAGGCCATCCTTCTGCTGGCCGCCATCCCCCGGTCCGAGATCGGCGGAATCTTCGGCGCGGACCAGGCCGCCTGCAACCTGGCGGTCCACCTCGGACTGATCGAAGCCGACGTGCGGCCGAACTACGGACGCGTGGCCACCATCGGCGATCGCACCCAACCGGCGCTGCGCCCGGACGGACTGATCGCCAATCCGGATGGAAGCGTCAGCCCCGTCATGCACCAGTACGACCGCCACAAGGTCCTGGCCGACGCCGTACGCAAGCGCTGGGGCGCGCCAGAGCATGTCGCCGTCAAGGGCCGGACCAAGTCCCTCTCCGAGCGCCTGCAACGCCTGTCCGTCTCGGTCGCCCGCCGCCTGCCGGAACTGCGCTGATCCCATGCTTCGTATCGCCACCTGGAACATCAATTCGGTCCGCCTGCGCGCCGATCAGGTCTCCCGCTTCGTCGCCGAGAGCGGGACCGACGTCCTGTGCCTGCAGGAGATCAAATGCCTGGAGGACCAGTTTCCCCGGGCCGCCTTCGAGGCCATGGGCCTGCCGCACCTGAAAATCGGCGGCCAGAAGGGCTGGCACGGCGTGGCCATCGCCAGCCGCAAGCCGATCACCGAGGCCCCCAGGCTGGACGTCTGCCGCGAGGGGCACGCCCGCTGCGTCGGCGTCGTGGTCGACGGCGTCGAAATCCAGAATTTCTACATTCCCGCGGGCGGAGACATCCCCGACCGGGCCGTGAACCCGAAGTTCGACCACAAACTGGACTTCTACGAGCGGCTGACCGCCGACATGGCGACGCGCGACCGGCAGCGCCCGCTGGTCTTGGCCGGAGACTTCAACATCGCGCCAGGCGAGAACGACGTCTGGAACCACCGCTACATGTCCAAGGTGGTCAGCCACACGCCGATCGAGGTCGAGACCCTGCGCCGCCTGCAGGAGGCCGGCGACTTCTGCGACGTGCTGCGCGACCAGATCCCGGAACCGACCAAGCTGGCCAGCTGGTGGAGCTACCGCGCCGCCGACTTCCGCAAGTCCAACCGCGGCCTGCGGCTGGACCACCTGTGGACCTCGCCGGGGCTGACCGCCGCGGTGAAGCCGGGCAGCGCCCGCATCCACGACGATGTCCGGGCCTGGGAACAGCCCTCGGACCACGCCCCGGTCACCATGGACCTCGACGTCTAGAAACGGACCTCTTCCGCCAGGAAGTCGAGGAAAACCCGCACCCGCGAGGGCAGTCGCCCGCCGTGGCCGACATAGACGGCCCGCGTCTCCTCGATGTCGCCGGGATTGAACGCCTCCAGCACGGGGACGAGCCGCCCCGCCGTGATGTCGGGGCCGATGTGGAACCGGGACAGCCGCGCCAGACCGGCGCCCGCCAGCGCCAGCGCCCGGGCGCTTTCTCCGTCCCCGGCGGTGGTCGGTCCCGTGACTGGCCGCAGGATGCGCTGTCCGTCCGCCGTCATGAAGGGCCAGCCGTCCAGGCTGCGGGTGAAGTTGAAGCCGATCAGGTCGTGGGCCGCCAGATCGTCCAGCGCTTCCGGCGTCCCGCGCCGCGCCAAATAGTCGGGGCTGGCCACCACCACCATCCGGGTTTCGATCAGCTTGCGCGCCATCAGCTGCGACGCGGGCATGGGGCCGACGCGGATGGCGACGTCCGCCCGCTCGTCCATCAGGTTCACCACCTGATCGGTCAGCACCAGATCCAGCGCCACTTCCGGATAGCGGGCGCGGAACAGGGGGGTGAGCGGGATCAGGCAATGCAGGCCGAACGGCACGCTGGAATTGACCCGCACCCGCCCGCGCGGCGTCGCCGAGACCGTCACCGACCGCTCGGCCTCGTCGATATCGGCCAGCACCCGGACCGCCTGATCGTGAAACATCTGCCCCTCGGGCGTCAGGGTCAGGCTGCGCGTCGAGCGGTTGATCAGCCGCGCGCCCAGCCGCGCCTCCAGCCGCGACAGCAGCTTGCTGACCGCCGAGGGCGTCATCTTCAGGGACCGCGCCGCCGCCGACAGGCCGCCGGACGCCACCACGCGAACGAAGACCTCCATTTCGCCGGAGCGGTTCAGGTCGAGCCGGGCCATCGCTGATTTGATCTCACAGATGCAGGTCTTTGATGACATCTAGTGTGGAAACCGGCGCTCCGCCATCTGCGCTCCATGACCAGCGCACCCTCCCGCACCCCTCTCGCCCTCTATGCCCTGACCGTCGGCGCCTTCGGC
>NZ_JAHFPF010000262.1 GCF_023259385.1 Brevundimonas sp.
GGCGGTCAGGCGACCCCGGGCCTGAACGACCCAGTCAGGATCGGACCGGCTCAGCCCGGTCTCCGGGCCGGCGGACGCGCGGGGGTCGCCGCCGGGGCGCGGGCGGGGGCGCAGGCGAAGCGCGCGCCCATCTCGGTGGCGCGTGTGCGCTGGGGCGCCGTGGCGGTGGCGGCGTAGCGGTTGGTGAACTCCGCCAGCGCGCCGCAGGCGTCGGTCTTGCGGTCGGCGGCGTTCAGCGCATTGGCCAGTTCCAGCGTGGTCGCGGCGGCCCAGGACGTGGTCGGCCAGCCGCGGATAGCCGAGGAATAGGCGCGCACGGCGTTATCGTAGTCGCCGTCCGAGACGCGCAGATCGCCGATGCGGCTGAACGCCTCGCGCGCCTGCGGCGTGTCGGGCCAGGCCAGGGTGACGGTCTGCAGGGCGCGGTCGCCCCGCGCCGGATCGGTGGCGGCCAGACGGACGGCGGCGGCCAGGTCACGCGCCGCGTCGCCCGTCGGCGAGGTGTTGGGAATGGGCGAGTTCAGCTCGGCCTCGCGGGCGGCGGCCTGCTCGATGGCGCGGACCCGGCCCTCGGCGTCGCGGACGCGGGTCGACAGGGCGGCGTTGTCGCGCTTGGACTCGTCCAGGGCGAAGGTCAGGCGTTCGATCTCGCCGTTCACCCGCTGGGTGGTGGCTTCCAGATCCTGCAGGCGGCGGTCCATCAGGCCGACGCGGCCCTGAAGCGCCACGACCTCTTCGTCCGGCTCGATGATCACCGGCTGACCCGCGGCGTTCCGCTGGGTCACGGCGCGCTCGAGGCGGCGGACGTTGCGGTCCAGTTGATCCAGCCGGCGCTTGTCCCACTGGATCGGCTCCATCGGCGTGGTCTGGGCCACAACGGTCGTCGTGCCGGCGATCAACACGACGCCCAGGGCGGTGATGACGACTTTGCGGGTGCGCAGGGCGGACGGGAGCTTGAGCATGGGATCAGATTTCACCGGATTTGGGGCGGTCGCAAGGCAGTCAGACCGCGACCGCCAGATAGATGATCGCCGTGACGAACAGCCCCACGACGATGAGGCAGAAGTTCTGGAGGAGGACGAACCGCCAGATCGTCGAGAACCAGCCGAGCTCATAACCGCCCTTCAGCTGGGCGAATTGATGGATCGGCGTCCCGACCATGACCGCGAACCACGCCGCCACACCCAGCGCCGGGTGGATGAAGCCCAGACAGATCGCGATCAGGCCCACCAACACCACGAAGGTCAGCGAATACAGAACAAAGACACCGTGGTCATAAAGGGTCGTCTTGCGCCGCCACAGGAACAGCAGGGCCATGAACGGGATCGACAGCGGCACCAGCAGGAAGGCGAATTTGTAGAAGGTCTGCTGGATTTTGTAGACCGCGAGGTCAGGGTTCATCAGCTTCTTGGCGACCCTCTTGACGCCCGGACTGACGGTCGGGTCAGAGTAGACGTCGTTGGCGATCTCACTGACCGACCCCTGCCAGCTGTCCGATTGCACCTCGTCGGAAGAGGCCGCTTCGGCGCCATCAGCCTTTTTGCTGAGACCCGCCAGGACATTGTCGGCGACGTCCAGCGCCGCCTTGTCGCCGGCGGTTGTCGCCGCGGCGCGGGCCGCGGCGATATCCTGACGCCCCTTCTCGAACTCGGCCGCACCCTCTTCCCCCGCGACGGTGCTGACCGGGTGGAAGTTGGACTCCGGCATGTGCACAAAGCTGAGCGCGAAGAAGGAGACGAAGACCGTGAACAGGAAGATGGCCAGCGGCGAGACGTAGCGGGTGCGCTTGCCGTGGATCCACTCGCGCGTCAGCTTGCCGGGATTGAAGGCCAGCAACGGCAGGGTGCGCCAGATACGGGCGTCGAAATGCATGACGCCGTGCAGCACCTCCTCGCCGAGATGCAGCAGGGTGCGGTGAACATGGGTCGGCTGACCGCAGTTCGAACAGAAATTGCCGGAGGTCTCGGACCCGCAGTCGGCGCAGGTTCCGGTGTGGTCCTCGCCCGCCTTGGCGGCCGGCTTCTCGATCGCGCCGGCGATCAAACCCGCGGTCACGACGCCGCCTGCACCTTCGATATCCATCGCCAGCATCCCCCCGGGCCGCACTCAGGCGGATGTCAAACCCGCCGTACAAAAGGAAAGGGCGTCGGTAAACCGACGCCCCCTCCCCATACAACTGTCGCCGCGATTTAGCGCGCGGCGCCGGAGACGATCGCGGTGTGGGCGTTGCGGTTGCGGGCCCACGATTCCTCCGACGAACCGGCGGCGATCGGACGTTCCTTGCCGAAGCTGATCGTGTCGATGCGGCCGGCGTTGATGCCGCGCTCGATCAGATAGGTGCGGACCGACTCGGCGCGGCGGGCGCCCAGGGCCAGATTGTACTCACGCGTGCCGCGTTCGTCGGCGTTGCCTTCGATACGGATCGTGACCGAGGGGTAGCGCTGCAGCCAGGCCACCTGGGCGTCGAGGCGCGGGAAGGCTTCCGAACGGACCGAATAGCTGTCGAGGTCGAAATAGACGCGGTCGCCGACGTTGACGACGAAGTCCTGCTCCGAACCCGGGGCGGCGGCGCCGAGGTTTCCGCCGTCGACGTTGCCGTTGTTGACCGGCGGATACTGCGGGCCGACCGGCGGCGGGACCTCGCCCGTACCGGTCTCGACCGGACGACGCGGGGTGCAGGCGGCGATGGCCGTCACGGCCACGCCCACGGCGGCCAGACGGACGAGGGTCGAGGGCTTCATCATCGAGGTCGTCTCCTAGGTCGTCGGGGCCAGGCCCCGCTTAGCTTTGCTGTAGTAGGTCGGTACTGTCGCGCCAGCTTTTTCACCAGACACGATAACGCGGTAGTGAGGCCAAAGGCTCCGCTTGTGATCAGCTGGGACAGGCGTCCGCGCCGGAGGCGCCCAGACGGCTGGGCTGCTGATCCAGCAGCGGCGACCACGCCGGGTCTGTGCCGCGACCGCTGTAGCCGGCCTGGCTGACCACCCGGCCGGACAGATCGACGGTCCACAGCCGGGTGTCGCCGCCCGGGCTCTGGCGCGCGAACATGATGTAGCGGCCGTTGGGCGCCCAGGTCGGGCCTTCCTCGAAATAGCTGGACGACAGGATGCGCTCGCCCGAGCCGTCGGTGTTCATGACGCCGGTCGAGAAGCGGCCGCCGCCCTGTTTGGTGAAGGCGATCAGGTCGCCGCGCGGGCTCCAGGTCGGGGCCGTATAGAGGCCGCCGCCGCGCGAGATCGGCCGCTGGCCCGAACCGTCGGCGCGCATGGTGTACAGGCGCGCGCTGCCCGAACGGTCCGACGTGAAGACGATCTGGCTGTTGTCCGGGCTGAACGACGGCGAGGTGTCGATGCCCGGATCGCTGGTCAGGCGGCGCACCTGACGGCTGCTGAGGTCCATCACATAGACGTCGGTGTTGCCGTTCCGGATGATCGAGAAGGCCATCTTGGCCCCGTCGTTCGAGAACCGCGGCGCCAGCACCTGGCCGTCGAATTCGCCCAGGCTTTCACGGCGCTGGGTGGCCAGGTTGAACAGGTAGATTCGGCTGTAGTCCTTGCCGAGGGCAACGTAGGTGATCTCGTTCGGATCGCTCAGCGAGAAGCGCGGCGACATGATGATCTCGTCGCCCTGGGTCAGGTAGATGGGGCTGAACCCGTCCTGATCCGAGATCGTCAGGCGCGACAGCCGGTTCAGCTGGGTGCCGCTTTCCGAGACGAAGACCACGCGGCTGTCGAAGAAGCCGCTCTCGCCGGTCATGCGCTGATAGACCATGTCCGCGATCTTGTGGCCGATCCGGCGCCATTGCTCGGGCGTGGCGGTGAACTGGTAGGCGACCAGCTGGCACTGGCGATAGGGGTCGTACAGGCGGAAGCCGAAGTCGTTGCGGCCGTCGGGCCGGGCGGTGACCGAGCCGTACAGCACGGCCTGGGCGCCGATGGAGGTCCACTGGGCGAAGTTCGGCGCGTTGGCCAGCGTCAGGCCCGTCTCGACGAAGCTGGCCGGATCCAGCGGCTCGAAATAGCCCGAGCGGCGCAGGTCGGCGCGGATCACGCCCGACAGGTCGGAACCGTTCTGCCCGCCGAAGTCGGCGACGGCGATCTGCATGGGACGCAGGACGCCCTGATTGATCTCGACCTCGACCGGTTCCTGCGATTGCGGCTGTCCGGCGGGCGGCGTCTGGGCCGTGGCCGCGCTCACCGTCATCGCCAGGATCGCGGCGCTGGCCAGTAGTCGGTTCAATCGCATGAGAAGCTCCCGCAAGTTCAAACGTCCGCCGGTTCTTGTCGCCGAACCGGTCGCTTATGGCCAGCATGGCCGTGATTGGGGCGACTTTCAGGCCCCGTCAGGGTTCGTCAGAACCTTTCCTACCGGTTCCGGCAGGCTTCTTCGGTGTTGAAGGTCGGGCGGAATGAGCCGCCGGTGAAACCGTCGGGCACGTCGAACGGCGCGGTCTGGCGCAGGGCGCGCATGGCCGCGTCGGCCGAGGCGCGCCAGACCGGATCCGAGCGCGGCGAAATCAGGGTCGGGCCCGCCGTGATGCGTCCGTCGCGCGACAGGGTGACGTCCATCTGGATGCGCAGGTTGCGGGCCTCGGGCACGTCGCAGGGCAGAATCCAGTTCGGGATGATCTGCTGGAACATCGCCGTGATCTGCGGCCCCGAACTCTGCTGGACCGGACCGGCGCCGCCACCGCCGGGCGGCGGGCGGCGGGCGGGACCCGGATTGTTGCGCAGCGGCCCCGCGTTGGCGTTCGGGTCGAAGCTGGGCTGGGGCGGCTGGCGCGGAGGCTGGGGACGCGGCGGCTGGGGACGCGGGG
>NZ_JAHFPF010000263.1 GCF_023259385.1 Brevundimonas sp.
TCGGCGAGGCCCGGGCCGAGGCCGTGCGCCGCTTCCTCAGCCGTCGGGGCGTGGCCCTGAACCGCATGGCGGCCATCTCGTACGGCGAGGAATCGCCGGTGGCCTCCAACGACACCCCCGAGGGCCGCGCCCAGAACCGGCGCGTGACCATCGTCGTCCTAGCGTAAGCCGGAAGACGACGGACTTTCCCGGCGGCCGCGCGGTTGACGCCGCGCGGCCGTTCCCGTCTGTGTGTCGGCCCGCCTGTAGCCGAGTCCGACCATGACTGACGCCCTCAACCTCGCCTTCACCGACAGCCCGCTGAACCCGCTCGAGGTCGCCCTGAACGACAGTCTGGCGCCGCCCGCGGACATGGGCCTGTTCGAGGCCCTGCTGCTGGGCGAGGACCTGTTCGCCGTGCCCCAGCCGGACAGCGTCGGCGCCGGTCTTTCCGAGGGCGCCCAGATGATCAGCCCGGGGCAGGAGCTGATCCTGCGCGGCCTGCGCATGAAGGACGGCCGCGACACGGTCGCTCTTTTCACCGATCCCCAACGCGTCGCCCAGGTGTTCGGCGCCGACGCCGCCTTCATCGCCATTCAGGGTCGCCACCTGTTCGAGCTGCTCCAGGACGCGGTGATCCTGATCAACCCGGCCGGCGGTCGCGGCGTGATGATGAACCCCGACCAGATCCGGGCCATTCTGGCTCGGGCTCCGGCGCGGATGGGGTAGGGGCCGCCGGCCGGGCCTAGACCAGCCGGTATTCATAGCTGGTGGGGCTCAGGCGATCGTCCTCCAGAAGCCACGGCGAAAGAACCAGAAGCGTCCCGCCCGAGGCGGACACGCCGTCCTTCCCCAGCTTGACGCCATGCACCACGAGGAGCGCGTTCAGCGGATGGGACGCGCGATGCAGCGCCACCTCGTTCCGCGTGACCAGGATGCTCTTGGGGCCCGCGGTCGTGCCCTTGACCTCGATGACCCAGTCCTCGCCGTCGCGCTGAGCGCGAAAGTCGCAGCTGTCGGTGGATGAGACGTCGGTGAAGGCGAACCCTTCCCGCGAAAGCCATTCCTCGGCGACGCGCATCGCGCGCAGTTCGACCGCCGTCTTGGCCGCGGTGTCGAGGCCCCATCCCTGTCCGCGCTGAGGTGGTTTGAACGGCGCCGCCATCTCCTCCGCCAACTGCAGGATGTGGACGACTTCCGCACTGGAGGAGCCGGGCGTGATCCCCGCCTCGTCGGCGCGATAGAGTTTGGCCAGCGCGCCGGAAAACAGAACGAGATCGCCGACCAGCGCCTCGTCGGCGGGTATCGATCCGTCGGCGTAGAATTTCGAGAACAGGGCCGTTCGTTCGTAGGCCGCCGCCAGATGCTGCCGGCCCAGAACGACGCCGGCCTGCACCGCCTCGTCGTGGGCCAGGTCGTTCCTCACGACGGAGCGTCCCCAATCGACCAGCTCAGCGGCTTCGCCTCGGCCCAGGCTTTTGAACTGTCGGCCTTCCCCGGTCGTCGATCCGTGGATCAGGCACAGGGAGACGCCGGCGCCGTCCGGATGGAAGAGATAGCTGATGGACCAGCCCTTGGTCGGGGCCGGCGCCATTCTCCTGGAATAGAGCCTGACCCACGGGATGACGGCCTTGCGACCCGAGCCGTCGCTGCCCCGGACTTCCAGATCGTCCCCGTAGCGTCCCAACACCCGCGCGATTTCAAGACGCCACTCGTTGATCTCCAGCCGCAGGGCGTCGCGAACCAACTCACCCCTCAGCGCCATGGCCGGCGTGCCGACCGACGAATGTTCGTGCTGGAGCGAGATGATGGATTGCAGGATCGACGAGAGTGACATGCGCCTTTGCGCGCCTCCCCCGCGCCCTCGGCGGGTTCCTATCTCAGGTAGGAAGCAAACCTATCCGCCTACTCTAGGTTAGGCATGGCGCGAGGGGGGACAGCAACAGGTTTTAGTCGGCCTGAGGTGTCTTCACCGCCCTAACGCTTCCTGAACCGCGTCGCCTCGGCCGCCATCTTCGATCCCCAGTCGTCGCCGCGGTCGTCCGGGCCCGGCTCGGGCTGGAAGGGCAGTTCGCCGGCGACGCCGCGCATGGCCAGCGCCAGCGGCAGGGTCCAGTGGGCCAGCATGCGCAGGGGTTTTCGCTTGCCGTCGGTCACGTCCCAGCCCTCGGCCTCGAAGGCGTCGGTCAGGTCGAAGCCGGTGAGGCGCTCGATACCGTCCCAGTCGGCGGGCAGGGCCACGGCCTCCGCCTCGTCCGGGGTCAGGCCGAAGGCGGCCTTCGCCGCCTCGGCGATCTCGGGAAACTCGTCGCGCGTCTCGGGGTCGGCGAGGCGCGGCTTCATCAGCGCCTTCATCTCCAAGGCGTCGAGGCCCGGCAGGTCGATCAGGCGGCGCAGGGGAGCTTGGGTCATGGGCGCGGTGTAGCGTGTCGGGCTCAAGGACGACAGAGGAGGCGACAGCGGCGGCGAAGAGGTGGAGGATGGGCTCCCCTTCGCCGAGATCATTTCATGCCCGCTTCCGACGCCGCCAAGCCGCCCCGCCTCGCCGTGCTGATCGACGCCGAGAACGCCTCGGCCCGGATCGCCGAGGCCCTGTTCACCGAGATCGCCACCCTGGGCGAGGCCTCGGCGCGGCGCATCTACGGCGACTTCTCCAGCGCTCAGCTGGCCGGATGGACGCGGGTCCTGGCCCGCTTCGCCATCCAGCCGCAGCAGAATTTCGCCAACACCAAGGGCAAGAACTCCGGCGACATCGCCCTGGTGATCGACGGCATGGACCTGCTGCATTCGGGCCGGTTCGACGGCTTCTGCCTGGTCTCCTCGGACGCCGACTTCACCCGGCTGGCGTCGCGGATCCGCGAGGAGGGGGTCGATGTCTACGGCTTCGGCGAACAGAAGACGCCCGAGAGCTTCCGGCAGGCCTGCACCCGCTTCATCTACACCGAGAACTTGAGCGCCCCCGCCGCCGAGGAGGGGACGGTCGCCGCACCGGCGGGCAAGGCGCCGGCCGCGCCGGCGGTGCGCCGCAAGCCGTCCGAGGCCGCGCGCCTGATCGCCTCGGTCATCGCCGACATGGACGAAGACGGCGACGGCTGGGTGACGGTCGGCGGCATCGGCAACCGGCTGCGCAACGCCTATCCCGACTTCGATCAGCGGTCCTACGGCCACGCCAAGCTGTCGGACCTGATCCGCGCCACCGGCCGCTTCGATGTGGAGACCGGCCAGGGCGGCGCGATGCGGGTGCGCGACAAGGCCTAGAAGCGGACGACGGTCCGCACGGCCTTGCCCGCGTGCAGGTCGTCAAAGGCGGCGTTGATGTCCTCAAGCGCGACGACGCCGGTCAGCAGCCGGTCGACCGGCAGACGGCCCTCGCGGAACAGGGCGATGTAGCGGGGGATGTCGCGCGACGGGATGGCCGTGCCGATATAGCTGCCCTTCAGGGTCCGCTCCTCGGCGACCAGATTGACGACGTTGACCGCCAGCGCCGCCTCGGGCGGGGGCAGGCCGGCGGTGACCGTGGTCCCGCCCCGGCGGGTCATCTTCCACGCCGCCTCCAGAGCCCGGACCGAGCCGGCCATTTCCAGGACCACGTCAGCGCCGCCGCCGGTCAGGGCGCGCACCTGTTCGACGGCGTCGGCGTCCGCGGCGTTGACGGTGAGGACGGGGCCGAGGGAGCGGGCCAGCGCCAGCTTGTCCTCGGACAGGTCCACGGCCACGACGGGGCTGGCGCCGCTGGCCAATGCGCCCAGCACCGACGCCAGGCCGACGCCGCCCAGGCCGACCACGGCCACCGACTGCCCGGCCTTGACCTGCGCGGTGTTCACGACGGCCCCGACCCCGGTCAGGACGGCGCAGCCGAACAGGGCGGCGTGCTCGAACGGCAGGTCGGCCGGGACCTTGACCAGCGACCGGCGCGAGACGACCGCGCGGTCTGCGAATGCGGAGCAGCCGAGGTGATGGTGCAGGTCGCCCTCGGGGCCGTGCAGGCGGACGCCGCCGCCCAGCAGTTCGCCCTTGCCGTTGGCCGCCGCGCCGGGCTCGCACAGGGCCGGGCGGCCGCCGGCGCAGGGCTGGCAATGGCCGCAGCTGGGCATGAAGACCATGACCACATGGTCGCCGGGCCGCAGGTCGTCGACGCCGGGGCCGACCGCCTCGACCACGCCGGCCGCCTCATGGCCCAGCGCCATCGGCATGGGGCGGGGCCGGTCGCCGTTGATGACGCTGAGGTCCGAGTGGCACAGGCCCGCCGCCCGGACCGCCACGAGGACCTCCCCGGCGCCCGGCGGGTCCAGGGTGACGGTCTCGATCGCCAGCGGACGGCTGTCGGCATAGGGGCGGGCGGCGCCCATGGCGCGAAGGACGGCGGCGCGGGTCTGGATCGGCGGGCTCATGGGACTGACGCTAGGCGCTTGACGCGGCGTCCGCCAAGCCCGAGCGTCGGTATCTGAAGTCGGCGCCGACCGGCTCCGAGGGACGAACGACCACACAGTGCGGCGCACTTATCCTGCGCTCAAACAGCGAGGCGCCGCGCGCCGAGCGGTAGCGCACCTAAAAGAGGGAAGGGACTTAATGACCGGGACCATCGAACGCACGAAGCGCGGCGACTACCGCCGCTTCCAGCAGATCTCGACGCGCTGGATGGACAACGACGTCTACGGCCACGTGAACAATGTGGTCTATTATTCGTGGTTCGACACGGCGGTGAACCGGCTGCTGGTGGTCAACGGTGTGCTGGACATCCACGAGGGCACGACCATCGGCCTGGTGGTCGAGACGGGCTGCCGGTATTTCTCGCCGACGGCCTTCCCGGACGAGATCGAGGC
>NZ_JAHFPF010000264.1 GCF_023259385.1 Brevundimonas sp.
ATTGCTCTCCGGGGCCGTCGTCATGTCTGGAGCGCGCGTCCTACCAGATGCGGGCGCGGGCGTCCGGAGCCAGGTACTGCTCGTCGCCGGGCTTGACCCCGAAGGCGTCGTACCAGGCGTCGATGTTCCGCGGCGGCACGGCGGCGCGGTACTGGGCCGGGGAGTGCGGATCCACGGTGACCTGCTGACGCAGGGCGTCATCGCGGATGTTCTCACGCCAGACCTGGGCCCAGCCGAGGAAGACGCGCTGATCGCCGGTGAGGCCGTTGATCACCGGCGCGGGCTGGCCGTTGAGCGAGCGGTGGTAGGCGTCCAGCGCCAGCAGCAGCCCGCCCAGGTCGGCGATGTTCTCGCCCATGGTCAGATCGCCGTTGACGTTGGAGCCCTCCAGAGGGGAGAGGGCCGAATACTGGGCCCCCAGCACCGCGGCGCGCTGTTCGAACTTGGCGGCGTCCTCGGCGGTCCACCAGTCGCGCAGCACGCCGTCGCCGTCGACCTTGCGGCCCTGGTCGTCGAAGCCGTGGGTGATCTCGTGGCCGATGACCGCGCCGATACCGCCATAGTTGACCGCCGGATCGGCGTTCGGATCGAAGAAGGGCGGCTGCAGGATGGCCGCCGGGAAGACGATCTCGTTGCGCGGCGGGTTGTAGTAGGCGTTCACCGTCTGGGGCGTCATGCCCCACTCCAGCGGATCGACCGGCCGGGTCAGCTTGCCGAGATTCCAGGCCCATTCGAAGGCCGAGGAGCGCTCGACGTTGCCGTAGAGGTCGCCGGGGACCAGCCTCAGGCCGTCATAGCTGCGCCATTGCTCCGGATAGCCGATCTTCACCCCGAAGCGGCTCATCTTGTAGAGCGCCTGCTGGCGGGTGGCGTCGCTCATCCAGTCCAGGTGCTGAAGGCGCTCGGTCATGGCGGCGCGCAGATTGGCGACCAGGGCCTCCATCTGGGCCTTGGACTCGGCCGGGAAGTAGTGGGCCACGTACTCGCGGCCCAGGGCCTCGCCGAGCGAGCCGTTGACCAGGGACACGCCGCGCTTCCAGCGGGGACGGTTCTCGGGCTGGCCGCTGAGGGCCTTGCCGTAGAAGTCGAAGCGGGCGTCGACGAAGGGCTGCGACAGATAGGGCGCGGCCTGATCGACGATGTGGAAGGCCTGCCACGCCTGGAGGGTGGCGATCGGCGTCTCGGAGAAGACGCGGGCCATGCCCGGATAGGCGCTGTCCTGCGACTGGATCAGGCGCGGGGCGTCCTGGATGCCGGCGGCCGTGGCCCAGGCGTTCCAGTCGAAACCGGGGGCGTTGCGGGCCAGGTCGGCCAGGGTGGTCGGCGAATAGCCCTTCTCGATGTCGCGGCTCTGGACCTGGGTCCAGTGCTGCTGGGCGATGCGGGTTTCGAAGGCGATGATGTCGGCGGCGGACTGATCCGGGTTGGGCCAGCCGGCCAGCGTCAGGGCCTTGGTCACATAGACCAGATAGGCGGCGCGCTGGGTCGCGAAGCCGTCTTCCAGATAGTAGTCGCGGTCGGGCAGGCCGATGCCGCCCTGGACCATGTAGGCGCTGTTCTGGTTCGGGTCCTTCAGGTCCTCGGCGATGTAGACGCCGAACAGGCTGGAGCCGAAGCCGCCCTGGGTGCGGCCCATCAGGGCGGCGATCTTGGGATAGGTGTCGGCGGCGCGGACCTCGGCCAGGTCGGCCTGCAGCGGGCTTGCGCCCAGCCGGTTGACCGTCGCCTCGTCCATGAAGCTGGCGTAGAAGGCGCCGACCTGGCGCGCTTCCGGCGTGGACGGGTTGGAGGCGCTGTCCTCGATCAGGCCGCGCAGGGCCTCCTGCGAGTTGTCGAACAGCATGTCGAAGGCGCCGTAGGACGTCTTGTCGCCCGGGATCGGCGTGTTCCGCAGATAGGTCCCGCCAGCGTAGCGGTTGAAGTCGTCGCCGGGCTTGACCGTGGTGTCCATGCCCGCGGTGTCGAGACCGAAGGTTCCGATCTGCGGCGTGGTGCTGGCCGGGATCTCGACGATGGGCGGGGCGGTCTGGGCCGTGGCGGTCGTCGCGGCGAGGGTGAGCACGGCGCCGGCGGCGCAGGCCATGAGGCGGAGTCTGAGCATGGGAGCCCCTGTTGGAAAATCCGCGGCAACCTGAGCCCATCCCCGGTCGCTGTCGCCGGGAAAAATGTCAGATTACGAAAAGCTAATGCAGCGCCCGGCAGAAGGCGGTGAGGGCGCGGGGGTAGAGCTTGTGTTCGGCGGTGAGGACACGCTGGGACAGGCTTTCGGGCGTATCCATGGGCAGGACCGGCACCGCTTCCTGATCCAGGATCGGCCCCTCGTCGACGCCCTCGGTGACCAGGTGGACCGTGCAGCCCGCCTCGGTATCGCCCGCCTCGATGGCGCGGGCGTGGGTGTCCAGGCCCGGGTATCTGGGCAGCAGGCTGGGGTGGATGTTGATCATCCGCGCCGCCCACAGCCGCACCAGCCAGGGCGTCAGCAGCCGCATGTAGCCGGCCAGGGCCACCACCTCGATGTCATGCTCCATCAGGGCCGCGTCGATGGCGCGTTCGTGCGCCTCGCGGTCCTGGCCGAAGAGGCGGTGGTTGACCACGACGGTGGGCACCCCCTGCGCCGCCGCGACGGCCAGCCCGCCGGCGGTGGGGCGGTTGGACAGGACCAGGGCGATCTCGAACGGGGCGGTCGGCTTGCGCGCCGCATCGATCAAGGCGGCCATGTTCGATCCGGCGCCGGAAATCAGGATGGCGACGCGGGTGCGCCGGGGCGGGGAAGCGGTCATGGGCGGAGGCCTCGGGGAGAGGGGCGACCTTTGCCGCCCCGCCCGGGGCGGGTCAACGTCCGGGCACGCCGAAGGGGCGCTTGCGTCGGGCGGCGGGCTCGGAAACAGTGCGGCCGATTGTTCGGGGAAGGTCCACCATGCTCGCCGCCGTTTTCGCCGCCGCCCTCGTGTCCGCGCCGCTTCCGCCCGACGACATCACGCGCAATGTGCTGGTCGATGTCTGCCTGCCGTTCGTGAACGGGGACAGCGACCGGGCCGCGGTCGAGTTCTTGGGCTTCACCGTGGCGAGCGAGGACGGGGCGGTCGTCGACATGGTCAGTTCCGACGAGCGGCAGGCCTATCTGCTGCGCCTGGCCGGCGGCGACGACGCCGAGGACGGCGAGGTCCGGCGCACCTGCACCCTGCAGGCGCGGGGCGCGGCGCTGGACACGGTGAAGCGCGCGATCCGGCAGCCGCTGGAACAGGCCGGTTTCACGGCCGAACCCGTCGAGGCCGCCAACCGCCTGATCTGGACGCGCCAGGGCGTCACCGTTTCGGTGCGCCAGAACGAGGGCCGGGCCACCGTGGTGCGTGTCAGCTATTCCAGCCTTGAAGCCGGCGGCTAGGCCGCTTCCAGCTGGCCGCAGACGAAGGCGACCTCGCCCGCGTTCAGCAAGGCTTCCAGGACCGGTTCGGCGTTCTCGGGGCTGACGATCAGGATGAAGCCGACGCCGCAGTTGAAGGTGCGGCGCAGTTCGTGATCCGAAATGCCGCCGACTTCGCCCAGCCACTGGAAGACGTGCGGCATCGGCCAGGCGTCCCAGTCGAAGCCGGCCTGCAGGCCCTCGGCGATGCAGCGCGGCGGGTTCTCGATCAGGCCGCCGCCGGTGATGTGGGCCGCGCCCTTGACCAGGCCCGCCTTCATCAGCGGCAGGACCGGTTTCACATAGATGCGGGTGGGCTCCATCAGGGCCTGGGCCAGCGAGCGGTCCTTGGCGAAGGGGGCGTCGTCGGCCCAGCCGAGCCCGGACTTCTCGACCACCTTGCGGATCAGCGAATAGCCGTTGGAGTGCGGACCGGACGAGCCGATGCCGATGATCAGGTCGCCGGCCTGCTGACGATCGAGGTAGGGCAGGGCGTGGCCGCGCTCGACCGCGCCCAGCGAGAAGCCGGCCAGGTCGTAGTCGCCGCCCGAATACATGCCGGGCATTTCGGCGGTCTCGCCGCCCACGAGGGCGCAACCAGCCTGGCGACAGCCCTCGGCGATGCCGGCGACGACGCGGCGGGCGGCGTCGATCTCCAGCTTGCCGGTGGCGTAGTAGTCGAGGAACAGCAGGGGCTCGGCGCCCTGGGCCAGCAGGTCGTTGACGCACATGGCGACCAGATCGACGCCGACGCCGTCGTGGCGGCCGGTTTCGATGGCGATCTTCAGCTTGGTGCCGACGCCGTCGGTGGTGGCGACGATCAGCGGGTCCTCGAAGCCGGCGGCCTTGAGGTCGAACAGGGCCCCGAATCCGCCCAGCGAGGGCTCGGAACCCGGGCGGGCCGTGGATTTGGCCAGGGGCTTGATGTGCTGCACCAGCATCTCGCCGGCGTCGATATCGACCCCCGCATCGGCGTAGGTGAGGCCGTTACGAAGGCTCTCGGGGGTGTCGCTCATCGGTCACGGGCCTGAATCAGTGGGCGGAATTATGTTGGGGCTCTTGCCACAACGGGCGCGCGCGGGGCTATAGCATCCGAATGACGCCGATCACCACCACCGAGGCGCTGCAAGAATTCTGCGCGCGCCTGGCCGACCAGCCGTTTATCACCGTCGACACCGAGTTCATGCGGGAGACGACGTACTGGCCCAAGCTGTGCCTGATCCAGGCCGCTTCGCCGACCGACGCCGCGATCATCGATCCGCTGGCCGAGGGGCTCGATCTGGAGCCGTTCCTGGCCCTGATGCGCGACGAATCGATTCTCAAGGTCTTCCACGCCGCCCGGCAGGACGTGGAGATCTTCGTGAAGCTGGGCGCCATGCCCAAGCCGATGTTCGACA